>NZ_CALHIF010000057.1 GCF_938030755.1 uncultured Granulicatella sp.
GTTTCAATGGGAATTGTGTTTGTGATGTTGACGATTCTAATGTTCCTCATGCAAGGAAGCTCTAAAATTATTCAAATATTGGAAACAAAGAGCCATCCTACAGCTGGTGTGGTAGGGAATCCAGTAAATCTGGCGCCCGAAACACCGAAAGATAATGGAACACTATTTGAAACGAATAAACTTGCTAGAGTAGCCGCATTAGTAGCTTTAACGAAAGCAAGTGCGGATGTACCAGACAAGCACTTTGAGATTGTATCGATTGAAAAGAAGGTGGACTAAATGAAAAAATATGAAGTAGAAGTAAATGGCGAAACATTTATCGTCTCACTAAAAGAAATTTCAAATGAAGAAGCAGCACAAAAATTAGCGGCTGCTCCAGCTCCTGCGCCTAGTGCTCCAATAGAAGAAAAGAAAGCTGCTCCAGCTCCAACAGGAGACGGTGAAGTAGTACCAGCTCCAATGGCAGGGATTGTATTATCGATCAACAAAAATGTCGGTGATGCAGTGAAAAAAGGAGATATACTTGTGATTTTAGAAGCCATGAAGATGGAAAATGAAATCCTTGCTCCTTGTGACGGTGTTGTGAAAGCAATTCATGTATCAAGTAATGAATCTGTCGAATCGAACCAACCACTCTTAACGATTTAGGAGGCGATGGTTTATGGAAGTCATTCAACAGTTGATTGAAACGAGCGGGCTCTATAACCTAACGATTCAAAATGTCATTATGTTAATTATTGCTTGCGTGTTTCTATATCTAGGGATTAAACGAGGGTATGAGCCATACTTAATGGTTCCGATTGCGTTCGGGATGCTCCTTGTAAACTTACCTTTAGCTGGATTAATGGATGCCCCTACAGAAAATGGCCCTGGTGGACTCTTGTATTACTTATATCAAGGAACAAACCTTGGTATTTATCCGCCGTTGATTTTCCTTTGTTTAGGTGCGTCAACCGACTTTGGACCGCTACTAGCTAATCCAAAAACAATCTTACTTGGTGGGGCAGCTCAATTCGGTATTTTCGTTGCATTCTTCCTTTCAGTAATGTGGGGAATGACACCGCAAGAAGCTGCTTCAGTAGGAATTATCGGGGGTGCGGATGGACCAACAGCCTTGTTCTTAACAACAAGACTGGCACCGCACTTATTACCAGCAATCGCCTTAGCAGCATACTCGTATATGGCGCTTGTGCCAATTATTCAACCGCCAATTATCCGTGCGCTGACAACGAAGAAAGAACGTCTTGTGAAGATGACAGAAAACCGTAAAGTGAGTGAAACGGAAAAAATTCTTTTCCCAATCATCGTTACGATTTTCGTCAGCTTATTAGTACCAAGTGCAACACCATTAGTAGGGTGCTTAATGCTCGGTAACTTAATTAAAGAAATTAAGGTAGTTCCAAACATTACAAAAGTTCTACAAAATGCGATGATGTACGGTGTTACTATTATTTTAGGATTAACCGTTGGAGCAAAAGCAACAGGGGAATTATTCTTATCGGTATCAACTCTTAAAATTACTTTATTAGGGTTAATCGCTTTTGCAGCCGGTACTGCGGCAGGGGTTATTATGGGTAAAGTCATGTACAAATTATCTGGTGGTAAGATTAATCCAATGATTGGTGCTGCGGGAGTATCTGCCGTACCAATGGCCGCCCGTGTTGTACAAAAAGAAGGACAAAGAGAAGACCCAAGTAATTATTTATTAATGCACGCAATGGGACCAAACGTAGCAGGTGTTATCGGTAGCGCGATTGCGGCAGGAGTATTACTCGCATTCTTCTCATAATAGAAGCACTCCTTTTAAACAAAAAAGAAGAAGAGAAATCTTCTTCTTTTTTTGCGTAGTTTAGAATGGGGTGGTGAAGATGGAAGAGACAGTTGGGCGCATCCGGGCAGTTTTTAAATCGATGCTAGGAGAGTGTAAAGTTTCTCCTAATGCAGTGCTAGATGTGGGAATTACAGTCAAGAATGGAAAGAAAGAGTGTAAATTTTGTGGGAATACAAATCCGCTGGAATTTGCGAAAGGGCCTTGTATCAACTGTGAATGCGGAGAATGTTGGTATTGCTTGAAGTGCATTGGAATGGGAAAGGTGAAGGCATGTAGTGTCGTAATAGCGACACCTGAAGAAGAGCAGCCTTTTCCTAAAAGAGAAGAAGCATTAGCGCACTATAAACATAAATTGAGTACAAAACAGGAACAGCTATCTTTGGAATGCTTGAATGTTGTAAAGCAAACAGGATTTCGCGAGCACCTACTTTGGGCAGTGACAGGTTCAGGAAAAACGGAGATGATTTTTGCAAGCATCGAATGGATGTTACAACATGGAAAGAGAGTCGCTATTGCAGCACCAAGAATTGATGTTTGCGTTGAACTAGCCCCGCGTTTAAAAGAAGCTTTTCCAACAGTTGAACAAAACGTCTTGCATTCGCAGGCTGAGGAAGGGTATAAGAGAGTGCCTCTTACAATTGCGACAACGCACCAGCTGCTCAGGTTCTACAGTGCATTTGATTTGGTTGTGATTGATGAGACAGATTCGTTTCCTTATCGGGATAATGAATTACTCATTCGGGCAGTGTATCGTGCGGTGAAAAAGAATGGATGTTTGCTGTATTTAACAGCAACACCTTCACAGGAACTAGAGAAAAGAATCAAACGAAAGGAGTTGTCGGTTTCTTTATTGCCGGAGCGGTATCACAAGAAACCACTAGTAGTACCAACGATGAGTTATACCGGGGATTTCGATAAAAAATTACGAAAGAAGAAGGTACCTAAACCTCTGTACCATTTCATCGAAGAGCATTTAAAAGCGGAGAAACGATTTTTGTTATTTGTACCGCGTATTACATTACTAAATCCGATAGAAGTAGCGCTTAGACGACAGTTTCCAAATGAAAAATTCGAGACGGTTAGTTCTAAAGAACCGTATCGGCAAGAAAGAATTGCACAAATGAGAGCAGGAAAGCTTGATTTTTTGGTCACGACCACCATTCTTGAACGAGGAGTGACTTTTCCGGGGGTGGATGTTTGCGTCATCAATGCTCACGAAGAGGAATTCTCAAGGGAAGTACTCGTGCAAATCGCTGGACGCGTTGGACGAACAGTAGAATGCCCAATTGGAGAAGTGGTGTATTTTCATAATGGAAAAACAAAAGCGATGGTTCAAGCTGTACGAGAAATCGAAGGCTTAAATCAACAAGCACTTCGAGGGAGGAAGTCCAAATGAAATGTTTATGGTGCGGAGAAGAAGTGGAACGAGCTCAGCCAATACTCTCATTTTTACTAGGAGCAAATAGAAAGTGTATTTGCGTTAATTGTGAACAGCCCTTTATGCAATTAAAACAACAACCTACTTGCCTTGAGTGTGGACGGCTGATGACAAAAGTAGAGGTTTGCCTGGATTGTCAAAAATGGCATCAAGTAAAAGGGGCGGTACTGTTAAAGAATACTGCCTTGTATGCTTATGACGAGGCGGGTCGAAAGTTTATGGAGTTATTCAAATTTGTGGGAGATACAAGAGTAACAGCGTTGGTCATAAAAGAGTTGAGACAAGAATTGCTGGGATATCAAAAGAAAGGATACGTTCTTTGTCCATTGCCGTCGTCCGAAGCGAGTCTAAAAAAGAGAGAATTCGAGACGATTCCAACCTTAGTGAAGCAGTGCTCTGTGACTACCGTTTCTCTTTTAGAGCATATTGGCAGTGGAAAGAAGCAATCCGAGAAGACAAGGCAGGAGCGTTTGCAGCTAAAACAACCTTTTAGGGTCAAAGAAGGAGTCTTGATTCCAAAAAAAGTCTTATTGGTGGACGATGTTTATACAACAGGCGCCACAATCCACCTGGCCGCAAAAGCGTTGAAGGAGATGGGTGTTGAAGAAGTGGAGTCTCTGACATTATTTAGATAAGAATAAAAAGTGTATCATGTATGATAAAAAATAAATCATTAAAACAGCCCAAGTAAAATTCTGCCTGGGTTGTTTGATGCTATTGAGTCATTGTTAGAATCTTGTAGTGACATATTGGTTAAGAGCGAGTAGGGTATTTGCCACATCTTCGGCAGTATAGTCAACAACCATTTGATGGATGGTTTCGCCTTCTTGTGTTGCAAGTGATCCAATTTGGAGTAAGTCTTCATAAGGAACAGAATCCAATTTTACGATGGTAAAGTAATTATACTGTTTTGGAATACTAGAATTTATGTAAAGAAAAAGGCGTTATCCGCAGTATATTCCGTAAGGGGACTTCCACAGATAATGCACCTATCGAAAGCTTCCATTCTTCCCTAAAGTGCGAAGCTTTTTACATAAAAGATAAAGTAATCACTTCCTCTTCTATTGTAATTTAAATTGTAGAAGATTACATCAAATATTATAATGAAAAGCGAATCCAATAAAAATTGGACTATCTGTCTCCGATTGCATATTGGGGACGGTATTCCTAGGATTTTTTATTAAATTTCCACTTTTTGGGCTCACTCCGTTAAACCTATGAGAAAAAAATGTTATATATGTATAATGATTGTGCTAAAATAAATATAACTTTTCATTTTTTGAATCGAATATAATTAAAGATTCTTGTTTATATCTCGGTGAGAATTAAAACTGCCATGCTTCCCCGTATTTATGGATAAGAAAATAAGAAGCTTATAGTATTGTTTCAACAATCAAAAACTCATTGGGCAAAGGAAAAATAAATCTATGTATCGAAATTAATACATGAAATTGATGAGTTGGTAGGGGAGTTTTATCATTTTGTTGGTAAGTATTTTTAATGAATTAACAGTTAGAATTTTTTATTAATTTGCTAATAATAATACTATTTATAATGATATAAAAGGGGAGAATAAGCTTGAGCGTTCCATTTGGAATAGATTATAAACAATTGAATAATATAATTTATTAGTTGATATCAATTGACAAATTTCAGATTATTGATATTATAATAATAAAAAAATAGAAATTATGGAGGTTTTTTTATGAACAAAAAAGTTCAAAAGAAAAGTGTTGTCACGTTCATTCTATCATTTTTAGCAGTGACCGTTATGACATTATTTGGAGGGAATGCAAACGCTCAAACGGCTGGTGATAATTTGAGCTTAGATAATGTCAGAATTACTTCATTTAAGATAATTGATGTACAAAATGGAAATAAAGAAATTGATTATCGAACAAGTGATAATTCGCAGTATGTTGATTATCAGAATGACCCTAGTAAATTCAGCAATGCTTTTAACGAAGGTCAAACTAATAGTATATTTAAGATACAATTATCTATTTCATATTCATCACAAGAACCGTTGAAAGAAGGCGATAAGCTTGTTATTCCGGCTTCATTAGATCGATATAGAGAAAATTTTGCTAGCAAACCATTATTGGATGGAACAAATCATCAAATTGGTTTTTGGGAATATAAAGATGGAAATATAGTAATTAATTTTTCAGGCGACTATATAAAGAATAATAGAGTTACTCAGTTTACTGCTTCATTTGAAACAGGTGAAACTAGTTTAGCGTATTCTGGTGGTGAAAGAACCACTAAATTTGGAGAAAGAAACGCAGAAACCGGAAAGTTAGGGAAACAAACATTTATAGTCGCTAGAGAAAAAGTCTATGTTCTTACAGACCATGTTAATAATTCACAAAATAATCTTGTAAAATATTCGAGTAGAGGTAGTGACTCAGTTTCGTCATGGAAGTTTAATATTGAATCTGATACTTTCAGAAAAACTGTAAACGGGGAAACACATTCATTTGTTAATCCATATATGTTAGAAAATAATGGAGCATATTCTCCAAAAGTTTTAACAGATATTTATCTCGAGGATACTATTTCAGGTGTTATTGAGACGCCACAACTTGTATCTATACATCCTTTTTTCTCTGGAATAGATGATGAAGGGAAGGTTGTCTCTGGATCATATGGTGCACAGCTTCCAGTATCAAAATTAAAATTAGTTCCACAAGGAGATAGAACAAAAGACGAAGTAAAGGCATCTCTTAATAAAGGCGAATATTCTATTTATGATAATAAGGATGGTAGCTATACCTTAATGCTTAAATGGTGGGATATGGATGATCCTAATGGTCCAACATATGATGATATCCCGGCTGTTAAAGGAGCTGGTGGAGTTGGTAATTACTTAAAAAATACTGAACCAACTATTTTTGGGGTCTTAAAACCAGAAACTATTCAAAAAATTAATGAGATTTATAAAGGAAAAGCAATTCAAAATGTATTTTTCTATTTATATACAAAACATGTTCCAGTTAAAGAAAAAACAGAAATTCCAAACACTGCGAAATTTGAAACAAAACAAACAGGTCTTGTTGAAAGAAAAGCGACAAGTGTTTTAACACCTTCTGCTGGAATTGCAGATGCTCCAGCTGACCCGCTATCGATTAAATTACTTAAAACAGATGTTAAAACAGGTAAAAATCTTTCTGAAGGATTTAAGTTTGAGTTACAAGTAAGCGATGATGGTACAACGTGGAATACGGTAGATGTTAATAATGAAATGATAGTTAAAGGGACTTTAAACTCTGATAAGACTTTAACCCCAAATGAAAGTGGAATTGTAGAAGTTAAAAGATTAATCAATGGAAAGAAATATCGATTCTTTGAGAAATTACAAGCTTCTGAGTATAAAAAAGTAATAGAAGATAATAGTAACCCGAATACTGCTAAAAATCCTACGGCAGCAAATTCTAGAGTAGTAGAAATTACTAATAATGGAACAGGGAAAGTTATTGTAATGTACAATCAACAAAAACCTGAAACAGTTTTAGTTGAAGGGTCAAAAACATGGGATGATTCAAATAATCAAGATGGAAAACGCCCATCTGAGATTACTATTAATTTATTAAAAAATGGACAAAAAGTAGCTTCTAAAACTGTAACAGAAGCAGATGGTTGGAAATGGAGTTTCGACAATTTAGATAAATACGAAAACGGAAAAGAAATCACTTATTCTATCGTTGAAGAACAAGTAGAATCTTATTCATCTAAAGTTGATGGCTATAATGTTACAAACTCTTATACTCCAGGAAAAACAAGTGTTCAAGTAACTAAGAAATGGGATGATGCTGATGATAAAGACGGCAAACGTCCAACTAGCGTAACAATTACACTTTACGCAAATGGTGAGAAAACGGATAAAACACTTGTATTAAATAAAGAAAATAATTGGACAGGAAGTTTTACAGAAGTAGATGAGTACAAAGCTGGTAAGAAGATTGACTATTCTGTTCAAGAAGAACCTGTTGGAAATGGATATGTAAGTGAAATTTCAGGGGATCAAGCAGGTGGATTTACAGTAACGAATACAAGAAAACCAGATGCCCCAGTGACGACAGAAACTCCAACAACTCCAGTAACTACGACAACTGAAGAGCGTGGAGAAGAATTACCAAATACAGGTACAACCGCTTCACTAGCAGTAATTGGATTCTTAGCATTGATTGGTGCAGGTGTCGTTTTGAGTGTAAGAACTAAGAAGGCGTAATTAGTTTTACTGTGAATCTTCACTCAAGTGTCGTGTTTATCTATTAATACTGATAAATAAGGTATAAAAGGAATTAAGCAATAACTATTGCTTAATTCCTTTTTGTTATATTTTAGCCAATTATTATCTAAAATTGTTTTGCTAAATTAGAATCTATCTATGATTAAAATATTAAATATTAACTCTCTTTGCTTTGTGTAATTTTTTATATTATAATTTTTATGTAAGTATTTAAGTAATTCATAATGTTTTTATTATTAGGCAAATAAGAAAGAGAGAATAATGTATGGTTAAACAAAATAATATATATAGAATTCGCAAATTAACAATTGGTGTGCCTTCAGCATTAATTGCAAGTGCTTTTATTTTAAGTAGTACTCTTATCTCAGCAGATGAGGTAACTACGACTCAAGAAAATGCTACTACGATGACAGAGGTAGTACCGATTCATCAAGCCGAATCTGCTACAACGTCTGCAGCTACGACAGAAGAGGCAACTACTTCAGATCATCTGTTCGAAAATGGAGCTACTAGAGAAGATGAAGGAGATGTTAACGAATTAATTAAAAATGCAAGATTTACAAATGATCCAGCAAACTTTAATGGAACAGTGACGTTTGTAACAAATCATGGAAATATAGATGTAAAATTTACAAATGGTACGGAATCGTTAAACCATACTGATATTGATGGTAATTCAGCCAATACAGGTGATTCTGGTCACGGGACGTCTAAAGCCTATTTTATCGGGTTTTCAAATGTTCCTAATTTCCGTAATAATCCAGGAGAAAAATTAGTTTACAGTTATGAAGCGATTCAAAACTTATTCCCTGAAGGATTAAAAGGTGGAGAAAAAGTATATGCTAAGTATTTAACAGCCACTGAAGCAATGTATTATTCTGGAAAGATGACTGGTAAAATAACGGTTAATAAGGAAAAAACAGCTGCTGAAATGTCTTATAATGAAGCGACAGTAAAAAAAGAAGTGGAAAATAATGAGGCTACTTATTATGCGGACGATGCTATAAAAGAAATTAATAATCTAAATATTGGAGCTGTCTTTGAAATGGATCCATTTACGACGGCAGTTCTTCGTTATTCTCCTAACCACTACTTCCAACCAGGAACGGCAGAATATTATCCAACAACAAATCCAGATGAGTATAATGATCCGACAAATAAAAACTATACTTATGTTGATTTGCATGTGAAATTAGATAGTAGAATTAAATTAGCTAAGGTATTAGATTTCACATTTAGTTCGTATACATTCCAACCACATATGATTCTCGATAAGAATAATCAAAAAATTGCGGCTACTTTTGAAACAAATAATACTAGCCCAGATTCAAGAATCACATTTGATACAACTTCACTGAATGGGGAAACTGAATTTACAATTCGTACACGCATTCGTCGTTTAGAAAATATGCAAGAAAATGTTGATTTGGCAACAGCTTCGCAACCAATGAAATTAACATCAAATAAGAAAGATAATTTCACAATTGATCGCAATACAGTGTTTAGTATTGCTAAAGGAGAAGAGGATGCTATTACTGCTGGTGGATCAATCGATGGCTCAGCTAAGTTATATAGTATGAGTATATTTGGATTTAAATTAGGAGGAATTTCTGCAATTCCTAAAACAACTTCTCCAATTGTTACTTATAATTATGCGTTCAATAAGGTGACATTTGATCGTAATTCTTCAGCTTTTGAAAATGGAGTAGAACAAACAGTTGGAACAGTTAATGTTGTCCATAATAAATCGATTTCTTCTGATGAATTGAATACAAATACTCAACCAGATATGAATACTATTGGGGATTCTATGCCTGTAACTCCATCAAATGTAATTGTGAATGGAAAAGAATATAAATTTAAAGAGTGGAATACTCAAGCAGACGGTCAAGGACAAGCATTTTCAGATAGCACTGTTGTTTCAGAAGATATGACAGTATATGGCATTTGGGAAGAAGTAGTTTATCATGTAACCTATCGATTCGAAAGTACAACTGCTGGAAAATCATTGCCGCAAGCTATTAATGACTTACTTCCTACAGATAATGTACAATACAATAATAATGAACAAGTAACGCCAATAGATCCAGCAAAATCTATAGTAGATAATGAAAATGGGCAATGGAAATTCTTGGGATACGTACCTGCTTCAGCGACGATTCAAGGTGCAGATGTTGAGTTTGTTGGTCAATGGGCTTATGAAGAAAAAGTAGCTCCAACACCAACACCAGATCCAAAGCCAACTCCTGGAACTGAAAAGAAACCTTCTACTGTAGAAGAAAGTAAGAAAGAGGAATTACCAAATACTGGTGTTAGTACTTCTCTAACCTGGTATGGATTAATTATGTTTTTACTAGGGATGGGTACATTAGGAATAAAGAAAAAGAAAAGATAATTTTTTAGATGTATCAATAAGAATCATTTAATAAAATAGCTTTTTATCAACTCATATTGATAAACGGGTTTAGAAAGGAATTAAGTAACAGATTGTGCTTAATTCCTTTTGTATAGTGGACAATATTTTTACCTCTAAAGCGGTATTAGGTATTTAACGAATTAGGGAAAAAGGCAATGGATAGATAAGGTGGATAAGTTATGCTTTCAATTTCCTTGTAAAGGAACAAGCGTTGAAAACGCTTTATTTCTATGCTATAATATACCTTGAGGTGAGAGACTATGCACAATAATCTATTAAAAAAAACAGTGTTTAAATTTAATAAAGTTGGAATGTTTTTGACTGTTGTAGTGGTAATATTTACTTTTATGGTTTACAAGGGAGTCGCCTTTGCTAGTGAAAAAGAATTATCTGATAATTCTACAGTAAAGAATAGTGCAAACTACACCTTGCTGGCCGAAGGAACTCATAAAGTAACTTTTGATAAGAATAGTTTATCTATTGAAAAATATGAGCCTCAAAATTGGGGAACGGTGGTTGTTGAACATAATAAATCAATTAAAGACGATGATCTTAATAAAGGTATTCGTCCAACTGAGACGGAAATTGGAGATACAATGCCCTGGGATCCGCCATCAATACTGATGAGTAAGCTAATAGGCCATTCCTATTTAATCTATAGATTCACGGGATGGAATACTAAGCCAGATGGCAGCGGAGAGGATTTCACCCAAGATACCATTGTTACTGAGGATATGACGGTTTATGGGACATGGAAGTTGGATATTAGGGTTTATGACGGAATTACACCCGATTTTAAATATGCGTATTATCGTTTTGAAAGCGTCACTCCAGAAAAGCAATTGCCGGAAGAGGTGAATCAGTTTCTTCCAGTTGATAATCAATGGTATAGAAAGGGGAATATTGCTAAGGCTAAGCCACCGTATCAGGATAAAGTGGAGAGTGATGATGGGATTTGGAGCTTTTTAGGCTATACTTTTAATTCAATAGTGATTGATGAAGCGGATGTTACGTTTGTCGGTCAGTGGAAATATAATGCAAACGAATATAGTGTGTCTTATGAATTCAAGAGTGGGACACCTAATAAGGCTCTACCAGATTCGGTAAACACTTTATTGCCAAAAGACATGAATAAATATGTTACGACAGATAAAGTACAGGCAATCCATCCAAGTGAAACGAAAATTGAGGATCCAGTATTAGATGGTGTGTGGACGTTTCAAGGTTATGATGAAGAAACAAAAATAATCAATAAAGCAAATGTAAGCTTTATTGGAGAATGGACTTTTGAGAAGAGAACGGCATCGACTACGGAGGAGAGCACGACACAGGAAACAACACAGGAAGTGTCTCAAGATACGACGGTTAATAATCCCCCTAAAGATGAAGAGTTGCCTAATACGGGGACAGCATCTTCGTTAATAGGAGTAGGGAGTGTTTTTATGTTATCTAGTATGGCAATCGTTAGATTAAAGAAAAGGGAATAAAATCTTACATTCAAAGAGATTTGGTAGATAGCATAATATTTTTATAAAATGAACATGAAGGGAATTAAGCGATGGTTTGTTGTTTAATTGGCCCTTTGTCAAATAGTGTTGATGAAGAATTTTAGGAAGGGATTAAGCAACTAATTGTTGCTTAATTCCTTTTTGTATAGGGAAGGTGATATTTAAATCTTTGGACTATAATTTTGTAGAATTCGTATACGTATACTACAAAATGCAATACGATTCATCAAAATAAGTATAAAAAGTTAAAGAAAAGTTCTTCAAAATAAAGATTTTCCTTACCAATTCTTAATGAAAGAGGATTTGAAAACGGTTGTAAAAACAAGGGCCATGCTTTATAATAAAACTATAGAAATCAAACGAAGCAATTCCTAAGAGTGGTCCTTAGGGTATTTCTTCAAATCTGGTTTTCCAGATGAAAGGGGAGAGTATTATGTTTAAATATAATATCCGTGGAGAAAATATTGAGGTCACAGAAGCGATTCGTCAATACGCAGAAAAGAAAATTAGCAAACTTGAAAAGTATTTTACTGACGTAGCTAATGCGACTGCTTACGTTAACTTAAAAGTCTACACTGAAAAGACTGCAAAAGTTGAGGTAACAATTCCACTTCCTTATTTAGTTCTACGTGCTGAGGAAACTTCAATTGATTTATATGGAAGTATTGACTTAGTAGTAGACAAACTGGAAAGACAAGTTCGTAAACATAAAACAAAAATCAATCGTAAATCTCGCGAAAAAGGATTCGATATTGTGTTACCACCACTTCCAGAAGTGACTGAAGAGGAGGAAACAGGATTAGAAATCGTTCGTACAAAACGAATTGATTTGAAACCAATGGATAGCGAAGAAGCTGTTCTTCAAATGAACATGTTAGGACATAACTTCTTTATCTATCAAGATGCTGAAACGAACGAAACAAACATTGTTTACCGTCGTAAAGATGGAAAATATGGTTTGATTGAAACAAATTAATAAAAAATCGGGTGACTTTGAAAAAAGTCACCTTTTTTTGCTTTCTTAATTAGCTAAACAATGGTAAAATAAATAAGATGCAATAGGTGTAGCCACCTATTTGTAGTACTTTTATTAGATTTAAAATGTTCACCGATTTAAAAACAGTGGTGAAAATAAAAAAGGAGTTAATTAAATGGCAAATTTTTTGAGACAGTTAGTTGAAAATGATAAGCGCGAATTACGCCGTTTAGGGAAATTAGCGGATAAAGTAATTGCGTTAGAATCTCAAATGGCTGCATTAGAAGATGCTGATTTTCCAGTAAAAACTGAAGAATTTAAAGAGAGATATGCTAAAGGGGAAAGTTTAGATGCTCTTCTTCCTGAAGCTTTCGCGTTAGTACGTGAAGGGGCTAAACGTGTATTAGGCTTATTCCCATATAAAGTTCAAATCATGGGTGGGATTACACTTCATGATGGGAATATTGCAGAGATGCGTACTGGTGAAGGGAAAACATTAACAGCGACAATGCCTGTATATTTAAACGCATTATCAGGCGATGGGGTTCACGTAGTTACAGTTAACGAATACTTAGCAAGTCGTGACGCACGCGAAATGGGTGAGTTATACAACTTCTTAGGTTTGACTGTAGGATTGAACTTAACAGGAATGTCTTCAGAAGAAAAACGTGCAGCTTATGCTAGTGATATCACTTATAGCACAAACAGTGAATTAGGATTTGACTACTTACGTGACAACATGGTGGTTTACAAATCACAAATGGTACAACGTCCATTGAACTACGCAGTTGTCGATGAAACAGACTCAATCTTAATCGACGAAGCGCGTACGCCATTGATCATTTCAGGACAAGCTGAAAAATCAACAGTATTATACCAACGTGCAGATATGTTTGTTAAAGGCTTAAAAGAGGAAGAAGATTACACAATCGACTTAACTTCTAAAACAATCTCATTAACAGACGAAGGGATTAACAAAGCGGAACAAACATTCCGCCTACCAAACCTTTACGATGTTGATAATGCAGCACTTGTGCACCATATCGACCAAGCTTTACGTGCCAACTACATTATGTTACGCGACATCGACTATGTAGTGGATGAAGGTAAAGTTAAAATCGTTGATGGATTTACTGGACGTATCATGGAAGGTCGTCGTTACTCAGATGGTCTTCACCAAGCGATTGAAGCTAAAGAAGGCGTTGAAGTTGAAAACGAATCTAAGACAATGGCGACAATCACTTACCAAAACTACTTCCGTATGTATCGTAAATTGTCAGGAATGACAGGGACTGCCAAGACTGAAGAAGAAGAATTCAGAGAAATTTACAACATGAACGTTGTAGCTATTCCGACAAACCGACCAATTCAACGTGTTGACGGACAAGACTTAATTTATCCATCTCTACGTAGTAAATTTAGAGCAGTTGTTAACGATATTAAACAACGTCATGAAGTTGGACAACCGATCCTTGTAGGGACTGTCGCAGTTGAAACAAGTGAATTGATTTCGAACTTACTACGCGAAGAAGGAATTCCTCACGAAGTACTAAACGCGAAAAACCACTTTAAAGAAGCAGAAATTATCATGTCAGCAGGTCAACGTGGCGCTGTAACAATCGCGACAAACATGGCCGGACGTGGTACTGACATTAAACTTGGTAAAGGCGTGAAAGAACTAGGTGGACTTTGCGTAATCGGAACAGAACGTCACGAAAGCCGTCGTATCGATAACCAATTACGTGGACGTAGTGGACGTCAAGGGGATCCAGGTGCAACACAATTCTACCTTTCATTAGAAGATGATCTAATGAAACGTTTTGGTGGAGAAAAGATGCAAGCTATCTGGGAACGTCTAAATTTAACAGATGAAGAAGATGATAACTTCATCCAAAGTAAGATGTTAACCAAACAAGTTGAGTCGTCACAAAAACGTGTTGAAGGAAACAACTACGATACACGTAAAAGTGTCCTAGAGTACGATGAAGTAATGCGTGAACAACGTGAAATCATCTACTCTCAACGTTTACAAATTATCAATGAAGAGAAATCTCTTGAAAATGTAACTAAAGGGATGATTCGTCGTACTATCCATCGTGTAGTGGAAAGTCATACTTTAGCGGATCAAAAGGAATGGAATTTAGAAGGCTTAGTAGACTTTGCACACAATGCAATTTGTGCGCCAGACGAAATTTCGTTAAGTGATTTTGAAGGAAAAACAGCTGCTGAAATCGAAGAAATATTATACGAAAAAGCAATGGAAATCTACAAAGAAAAACAAGAGCAATTGAACGGTGACGATCAAATGCTTGAGTTCGAAAAAGTGGTTATTTTACGTGTAGTGGATCGTAAGTGGACAGACCACATTGATGACATGGACCAATTACGTCAAAGTGTTGGTTTACGTGGATATGCACAAATCGATCCATTAACGGAGTACCAAACTGAAGGATACGAAAGATTCCAACAAATGATTGCTGAAATTGACTATGATGTAACACGTATCTTGATGAAATCTCAAATTCGTCAAAACTTACAACGTGAACAAGTTCAAGGAGTTCGTAGTGTAGTGGCAACAGGTCACGATAGAACTTCTGATGACGATTCAGAAAAAGCTTAATAAATGAGGGAGACGGCGAAGTATTTCGCCGTTTTCTTTTAGAAAGAGGTCAATATGGAAATTAGTGAAATTAGAAATGCTCTTGAAGCCATGAATGAGCAAATTATCAGCTATAGGAGGTCTCTTTGACTTAGATCGCCTAGAAGAAGATATCGCTGCTTACGAGCAAGAAATGTCAGAACCATCATTTTGGGATGATAGCGAAAAAGCGAACCAAGTCATTCAAAAGAATAATGAATTAAAGTCAATTTATGATACTTTCCATAAAATGGAATTAGCGCATGAAGAGACAGGTTTGTTATTTGAAATGTATAAAGAAGAACCAGATGAAGAAGTGCATGCGGAAATCGTTGAGGCGATTCGCTCTCTTAAGAAGGACTTACAACAGTACGAATTAAGTATGTTACTGAATGGTCCACATGATAAGAACAGTGCCATCTTAGAAATTCACCCAGGAGCTGGTGGTACGGAATCGCAAGACTGGGGAAGTATGCTGCTTCGTATGTATATGCGTTGGGCTGAAAAGCATGGTTATAGAGTCGAAACAGTGGACTACCAAGACGGGGATGAAGCAGGGATTAAATCTGTAACCTTGTCGATTGAAGGGTTAAATGCTTACGGGTACTTACGCTCTGAAAAAGGGGTGCATCGTCTCGTTCGTATTTCACCATTCGATGCGGCTGGAAAGCGTCATACATCATTCTGTTCAGTGGATGTCGTTCCGCAAATGGATGGAGATATTGATATTGAAATTAATCCAGATGACTTAAAAGTAGATGTGTATCGTGCAAGTGGTGCCGGTGGACAACATATCAATAAGACGTCTTCTGCGGTACGTATTACGCATATTCCAACTGGAATCGTGACGCAGAGTCAAGCTCAACGATCTCAATTTAAAAACAAAGATCAAGCAATGGCGATGTTAAAGGCGAAATTATTCCAATTAGAAGAAGAGAAGAAGGCGGCAGAACTAGCTGCTATCCGTGGAGAGCAAAAAGATATCGCTTGGGGTTCTCAAATTCGAAATTATGTCTTCCATCCTTATTCAATGGTAAAAGACTTACGTTCTGGATATGAGACTGGAAATATTGGTGCGGTGATGGATGGAGATTTGGATCCGTTTATGGATGCGTACTTAAAATGGACGATTGAGGGAACGAAAGCAACTGAAGAATAATAGTAGAAAACACCCAGTGAGAGCTGGGTGTTTTACTGTTGGAAGGCAAATTGTTTTAAGTTCGTTTTAAGTAACAGTATTATTATTGGGTGAAACTTCCGTATCCTGAGTAGTTGAACTCGCCATCGCAGAAATGGCGTGCGTTTCCCGAAATATCCGCACGGCTGTCCCAGCCGCTTACGGTATTCCGGTCCAACGTTCCATTTCTGGGCGCGATGGCTCGTATCCTGTAGTTGATCTCGGAAAAGCAGAAACGGCGTCCACTTCCCAACTCATACGCACATCGTTTTTAACGATGCTTGCGTTGGTTTGGTCCAGTGGTCGATTTCTACCCGCGAAGACTCACATCCTATCGTT
>NZ_CALHIF010000058.1 GCF_938030755.1 uncultured Granulicatella sp.
GTCAGTAAAAATGTTGCTGAGAATCGTTTGAAACGAAAAAAATTTAGTGGAAAAGTTGGGTTGGAAGATTTAGTTGTACATCTAGTTAAAACTTGTTTAAATAACTATTCTTTATTTTATTTTATATGCTATAATTGCCTTTGTTAGAAAGGATGAGTTTATTTCATGATTACATTAAAATCAAAACGCGAAATTGATGCAATGGAAGAATCAGGAGCGCTTTTAGCTTCAATTCATGTTCAACTTCGTGATTTTATTAAACCTGGAGTCACTACTTGGGATATCGATCAATTTGTCCAAAGAAAAATTGAAGAAGCAGGCGGATCTGCTCCTCAAATTGGTTATGAAGGATATAAATACGCAACGTGTCAAAGTATTAATGATGAAATTTGTCACGGTTTTCCACGTCGTAAGCCTTTAAAATCAGGAGATTTGGTTAAAGTTGACTTTTGTGTGGAATTAAAAGGCGCTTTATCGGATTCATGTTGGAGTTACATTGTTGGTGAAAGCAGTCCAGAAATCGACCACCTATATGAAGTGACAAAGAAAGCTTTATACTTAGGAATTCAACAAGCAAAAGTTGGAAATCGTATCGGGGACATTGGACACGCAATCCAAACATATGTGGAAAGTGAAGGGTTGTCTGTTGTTCGTGATTTTATCGGACATGGAATTGGACCAACGATTCATGAAAGCCCAGCAGTTCCTCACTACGGCGAACCAGGAAAGGGTCTTCGTTTAAAAGAAGGAATGGTTATTACGATTGAGCCAATGGTGAATACTGGAACTTGGAAAGCAGAAATGGAAAGTAATGGGTGGACCGCTCATACATTAGATGGTGGGTTAAGCTGCCAATTTGAACATACATTAGCCATTACAAAAGATGGTCCACGTATTTTAACATTACAAAAAGATCACGCAGAAGATGTGTTGAACTAAGGAGAGGAAGTAAATATGGCAATTTTAGTAACAGGTGGAGCTGGATATATCGGTTCTCATACAGTCATTGAATTAGATAAAGCAGGGTTTGACGTTGTGATTGTTGACAACTTTTCAAACAGCTCACCAGAAGTATTGAACCGCTTAAAAACAATCACAGGAAAGGATTTCCCTCTTTATGAAGGAGATATTTTAGATCGTGATTTCTTAGTATCCGTTTTTGAAAAAGAAAATATCGATTCAGTCATTCATTTTGCAGGGTTCAAGGCTGTGGGCGAATCTGTAGAAAAACCTTTAGAATACTATCACAACAATATCACGGGAACATTAGTGTTATTAGACGTAATGCGTCAATTTAACGTGAAGGATATCGTATTCAGCTCAAGTGCGACTGTATATGGTATGAATAATGTCGTTCCTTTTAAAGAAGAGATGCCTACAAGTGCAACAAATCCTTATGGTTATACAAAAGTAATGTTAGAACAAATTTTAAATGACGTTGCTTTCTCAGATAGTGACTGGTCTGTCACAAATTTACGTTACTTCAATCCAATTGGAGCGCATGAGAGTGGTTTGATTGGAGAAGCGCCAAACGGAATTCCAAACAACTTAATGCCATACATCACTCAAGTGGCTGTTGGTAAACGCGAATTCTTAAGCGTGTTTGGTGACGACTACGATACACATGATGGTACTGGAGTTCGTGACTACATCCACGTTGTTGATTTAGCTCGTGGGCACGTACTTGCAGTTAAAAACAATGCGGCACAAAAAGGTGCAAAAGTCTTTAACTTAGGAACTGGTATTGGATACAGTGTGTTAGATTTAGTAAAAGCATTTATCGCGGAAAATGGAGTGGATATTCCTTATAAAATTGCACCTCGTCGTGCAGGAGATATTGCAACTTGTTATGCGAATGCTTCAAAAGCGAAAGAAGTGCTAGGATGGGTAGCTGAAAAGAACTTAAACGATATGGTTCGCGACTCATGGAACTGGCAAAAGAAAAATCCAGAGGGCTATTAGAAATAATTTTTAATACTGCTGAAATTTAAGTCAAAAGAACTCCTTTGGAGTTTTTATTATGGCAGAAATGGTAGGATACCAGCTTGAGCCTTTGTCTCAAGCTTACCAAGCTTCAAAGGGAGAGTAACGACTCATCGTAACTCTCCCTAATTCACATTGGTTATGATTCCCTACCATTGCCATAATAACTCCAAGGAGTTCTTTCTTTTGAATACAATCAAGGGGATTCTAATAGCCCTCTGTGAAGCGAAAGAGAAGAGTGCTAATAGTTTGTCGGAGTTGTTATTGTGGCAAGAATAGTAGGATACCGGCTTGAGCCTGATGTCTCAAGCCTACCAAGCTTCAAAGGGAGAGTAACGAAAAATCGTAACTCTCCCTAATTCACATTGGTTATAAATTCCTACTACTGCCACAATAACTCCTAGGAGTTATTTCTTTTGAATACAACGAAAGGGGTTCTGATTCCCCTCAGTGGAAAAAACAGCTATTACGAATCCAATCGTAATAGCTATTTTGTTTATCTTTTTACACGTTTTAAGGCTTCTTTGAAAATCGGGTATATGATTGGGACTGCAATAATAGTAAGGATGGCTGAACCGAAAGTCCCTGTAATCTTATTGATGGCTTGAATGAATGCAGGTTCTAATGCGAGACCACCGACAATCATTCCTCGAAAGAATGTGTATTTAATGATATTGAGGATGATTTTTACAATAGCAGCAATAACACCGACCGCAATAACATTGGCGATTTTGTCATCTTTATTCATTGCTTTTTCGTATACAAGATGGATTATATAGCAGACAATTAATGATTCAAGAATAGTTTGCCAAGCAACATCTGCGTAATTATTAAGGATGTCGAAAAGGCCAAAACCGATTGAAGCGGCCATTGCACCTTGTTTTGTTCCAAATAATAAACATCCCACAACAACAAGAGCGTTCCCAAAATGGACAAATTGTGTGGTGAATGGCATTTGAATTCTAAAAATACTTACGCCTAAATAAATTAAAGCTGCGAATAAACTTGTCTGCAATAAATTTCTTAATTCTGTATTTTTCATAATGACACCTCAGTAGTAAATTTTGTAGTAAGCATTCCAAGTTTTTTCTCGATTGGGAGACCAAATGGAATTCGTTCAGGTTGTTGGCTGCTCAGTTGAAGCACTTCGTCTATGAATTTGAGTGTGAACGATAGGGCTTCTTCAACGGACATGTCTTGAAGGATGCACGCAGTTGTTAAAGCGGCCAGTGTATCGCCTGTACCGTAAAAATGATGCGGGTATTTTGTTGTATAAAAGTCAGAAAATGAATCCGTCTCTTTTAAATACAGTTGAGCCCCCGTTAACTCTTCGCTATCCGGGCAACCGGTAATAATGATGTACTTCGGTCCAAGTAGAGCTAGTTTCTTAGCTAGTTTTTTTGTGAAATCTATCGTGATTTTTCCAGTTGGATACGCTGTTTCGGTTAATAAGCATGCTTCCGTAATATTGGGATACATCACATCAGCATGTTGAATGAGTTTTCTCATCGCGTCAACGTGTTCTGCTGTAAATCCGCTATATAACTTTCCGTTATCCCCCATGATTGGATCGACAAAAATTTTCGTAGACTCTGGCAATTTTTCAATGGTATCGACCATTAATTCAATTTGTTCTGTGTTTCGGAAGTATCCTGTTAAAATAGCGTCCGGGTTTAATTCCAGATTTTCCCATTGACAAAGTGACTGCCTCATAAATTCAGTTTGCTCTGCAATCGCGATATTTTTGAATCCACCGGTATGAGATGATAGAAGTACTGTTGGTAGTAGTATCGTTTCAATCTGACAACAAGCAAAAATCGGGATAGCGGGGGCAAGTGCGACCTTGCCAATTCCAGGTAAGTCGTTTGCGATTAATATTTTTTTCATATCTATTCCTCGAGTTTCAATGTATCTGTATTGTAAAACGGGACAGGTGAGGATACAATAAGGATGAAAATAAACTGTACCGGTACAGTGGAGGCGTGTCATGTATCAATATCAGCAATTAGCACAAGCATTAAAAAGCGAAATATTAAGCGGAACTCTGCAAAAAGGGGATAAACTACCTTCGATTCGAGAATTAGCTGCACGCTACGGAGTAAATAAGGATACGGTACAACGAGCCTTGCGTAGTCTAAAAGATGAAAGTTTTATTTATGCGGTCGAAAAAAGTGGCTTTTATGTATTAAAGAATTCTGAGCCGAAATCGTTGAAGGAATTTGAAGAAGACTATTCTCAACTTCCGATTGAGGACTTGCGCATATGCTTTAATCAATCGCTTGCTAGTGCGCATGATCTAAAACTAACTAAAAAAGAGCAAGCTTCTGGGATGGATGAATTGATTCAGGCGTTAATGCCTATTTTAGAAGAGTATGGGGTATATGCTTCGAAGGAACAACTAGTTATCACGACTGGAACTCAACAAGCGCTCTATATTTTGTTACAGCTGATTCAAGGGAAAAAGGTTTTGCTCGAACAACCGACTTATGCACGAATGAATGAATTGGTGAAGCATTTGAACATTCCGTACGAAACGATTGATCGCAGAATTGACGGAGAAATTGATTTAAACCGATTAGAGGAATTGTTTTCGAGTGGAAAATTTTCACTATTCTATACGATTTCTAGGTTTCATAACCCTCTTGGTGGAAGTTATAGTGAAGCGACAAAGAAAAAAATTGTAGAACTAGCGAGACGTTACTCTGTATATATTATTGAAGACGATTATATGGCAGACTTTATAGAGGGGAATGCAACACCACTTCATTATTACGATATGGATGGAAGAGTTATTTACGTAAAATCCTTTTCGTCTATTTTGTTTTCAGCCTTGAAAATAGGGATTGTTGTCTTACCAAAAGAATTGGTAGAAACTTTTTCAATGCGCAAGCAGTGGATGGATTACGATTCGAACGTGATGATGCAAAAGACGTTTGCCCTTTTTATTGAAAATGGAATGTTTGCGAAGCATCGTAAAGAAATGGTCGAAAAATATATTGAAAAAAGTAAGCGCGCTAGAAATTGGTTGATGTCGTTAGGAATCCACGAAGGAGTTCTTCACGGTACACAATGGGTATTTAAGAAAACAACGATGATGGATGAAAAACTAAAAGCGATGAATCTGAAAGCTAAAGTGCTTGATGATTACTTTATCTCGAAAAATGCTCCGTCATTAGAACGATTGGATTTGGCTAAAATCCGCGAAATTTAGGTAAAAAGAAAGGTTAACAATTTATCTAAAAAATTTGCAAAACTCACACTTATTTGGTATAGTAACTACAATAATAATCGATCTCTATAAGGGAGTAACTGGCAACCAATCGTTGCGATAATATCAACAGCAAGCGAATTCTCGCTGGTATTATCTTGAACAGTGAGACTTATGTTTATTATCAAAAGGATGATGGGCATAAGTCTCTCTTTTTATAGAAAAAGAAAAGGAGTGTATTTTGTTGGAACAACAAACAAAACCCGTATATTTACAGTCGACAGAGGAAGTTTTTAAAGAGGTTCAATCTAGTCCTTCTGGATTAAGTTCGCAAGAAGCTGCTTCTAGACTTGAAAAGTACGGCGCAAACACATTACAGGAAGGTAAGAAAAAATCACTTTTAGAAAAATTTGTGGATCAATTTAAAGATTTCATGATTTTAGTGCTTTTAGTTGCTGCGGTTGTTTCAATGTTTGCGCATAGTGGTGAACCAGATCCGACAGATGCCATTATTATTTTAGCAGTTGTATTACTGAATGCTATTTTAGGGGTGTTCCAAGAATCAAAAGCTGAAGAAGCTATCGAAGCGTTGAAGAAAATGGCTTCACCTGTAGCAAGTGTTTTGCGTGACGGACATGTGGAGCATGTTAAAGGGGAAGATATCGTAGTCGGAGACATCGTTATCCTTGAAGCTGGGGATGTCGTGCCAGCGGATATGCGTTTATTCGAAGTAAACACAGTAAAAATCGAAGAGTCAGCTTTAACAGGGGAATCTGTTCCTGTTGATAAAGACTTAGTGATTCCTATAGGAGATGAAGTAGGGATTGGAGACCGTACCAATATGGCGTTCTCAAGTACAAACGTAACTTATGGCCGCGCTATAGGTGTGGTTACAAGTACTGGTATGAATACAGAAGTTGGTAAGATTGCTAATATGTTAGCCAATACGGAAGAAGGGAAAACTCCTCTTCAAGAAAACCAAGATGCGCTTGGAAAATGGTTAACAATCATGATTTTAGTGATTGCCGTGATTATCTTCGTGGTAGGGATGCTTAGAGGAAATGAATGGACTCATATGTTATTAACAGCGATTGCGATTGCCGTTGCTGCGATTCCAGAAGGATTACCTGCCATTTCAACCATTATCCTTGCGTTAGGAACTCAAAAAATGGCGCAACGTAACGCACTTGTTCGTAAATTGCCAGCGGTTGAAACATTAGGTGGAGTGGAAATTATCTGTTCCGACAAAACAGGTACATTAACACTCAACCAGATGACAGTTGAAAAAATGGTTTATGACAACGAAATTCATGATGCGTCAGAAGAGATTTCTCAAGACAACATCGCGCTTCGTGTCATGAACTTAGCCAACGACACTAAGATTTCTCAAGACAATTCATTATTAGGGGACCCAACTGAAACAGCGATGGTTCAATACGGTCTTGATAAAAACTATGATGTACGTGAAGAGTTAGTGAACATTCCTCGTATTGCAGAAGTTCCATTCGATTCAACTCGTAAATTAATGACAACGATCCATCAATTAGAAGACGGTAAATACTTGGTTGCAACTAAAGGTGCTCCAGATATGTTATTAGACCGTGTGACTAAGATTGAAAAACATGGTGAAGTTTCTGCGTTTACAGAAGATGACCGTACAACATTGATGAAATTAAATAAAGAAATGGCCACTCAAGCGCTTCGTGTGTTAGCAATGGCATACAAAGTGATTGATACTCTTCCTGAAACAATCGACACAGATTCAATCGAACATGATTTAATCTTTGCGGGGTTAGTAGGAATGATTGACCCAGAGCGTAAAGAAGCAGCTGCTGCGATTAAAGTGGCTCAATCAGCTGGTATCCGTACAATCATGATTACTGGTGACCACCGTGATACAGCCCAAGCGATTGCAAAACGTTTAGGGATTCTTCGTCCAGAGCAAGAAGACGGAGTATTAACAGGTGGCGAATTAAACGATATTTCGGATGAAGAATTAGAACGTACTGTTGAAACGTACTCTGTATATGCTCGTGTATCTCCAGAACACAAAGTTCGTATCGTAAAAGCTTGGCAAAAGAATGGTAAAGTTGTTTCGATGACAGGGGATGGGGTAAACGATGCTCCTTCACTTAAGCAAGCCGATATCGGTGTTGGTATGGGAATTACAGGTACTGAGGTTTCTAAAGGTGCTTCAGATATGGTACTTGCCGATGACAACTTCGAAACAATCGTAGTAGCTGTTGAAGAAGGACGTAAAGTTTTTTCGAATATCCAAAAAGCGGTTCAATATTTACTATCTGCCAACTTTGGTGAAGTAATGACGATGTTTGTTGCGACAATGGCTGGCTGGTCAATTCTAGAACCAATCCATATTTTATGGATCAACTTAGTAACAGACGTATTCCCAGCGATTGCTTTGGGCCTTGAAGAAGCAGAAGCAGATATCATGAACCACCCACCACGCGGTAAGAGCTCGAACTTCTTATCAAACGGTGTGTTACCAAGTATCTTCTACCAAGGTTTCTTCGAAGGTGGTATTACTTTGTTTGTATTCTGGTATGCAACTGAAGTAGCGAAATGGGGCAATCCAGTTGGGGAAACAATGGCATTTGCAACATTAGGTTTAATTCAATTGTTCCATGCGTTCAACGTGAAATCAGTGTACAAATCACTTGGTGAAGTTGGTGCATTCAAGAATAAGATGTTTAACTATGCAATCCTATTATCAGCTGTAATGCTTCTAAGCGTAATGGTGATTCCTGGATTAACAACGGTGTTTGACGTAGCAACTCTAACAGCGGGTCAATGGTTGTTTGTAGTTGGCTCAGCATTCTCAATTGTTCCAATCGTTGAAATTGCTAAAGCAATTATGCGCGTAATGGGAATGGATAAAGATTAATTGACTCAAAAAGGCTCACTATTAGTGAGCCTTTTTCGTATATGAAAGTAAATTAGAGAGTTAAACTTTTATTCGTCTGTGTATTTTGCTAAAATATTTTAAGTAGATTGGAGTGTGGGGATATGGTCATTACAAAAATTGAGGCGCAGAAGAAAAAAGGGCGTTACAATATTTATTTGAATGAGGCTTTTGCCTTTGGTGTAGATGAGGCAACAGTTGTAAAGTATGCCTTATTTAAAGGAACCAAACTGACAAAAGAACAAATTGAAGAAATTCAGCATGATGATTGTATTCAGCAAGCCTATCAAAAAGCATTACACTTTTTAAACTTCAAGCTTCGTTCGACGAAGGAAGTCTATGAAAAATTAGAAAAATTGGAATTCGATGACGATATTATTAATGAAGTTCTTGGGAAGCTGCATGAGCAGAATTTTATTAATGATACGTTTTATGCAGAAAGTTACTTAAATCAAGCTAAGTTTGTGACGTTCAAAGGCCCAAAGTCTGTTGTTTTTGATTTGCAAAAGAAGGGAATTAGCGATAAGGTCATTCAAACAGTGCTTGCAGGATATACGCTGAAAGAGCAACTTGAAAATGCGATTCAAATTGCGCAGTCGTATTTAAAAGGACAAAAGCGTGTCACAACCAAAGTGGCTAAGCAAAAAGTAAAAGTATTTGTGATGCAAAAAGGGTATTCGAAAGAAATCGCTGAAGAAGTGATTCCGTTTTTATCGTTTGAAGCGCAAAGTGAGATGGAAGCGGAATTGGCAGTAAAAGAGATTGCAACGATTTACCGACGTATTGCAAAAAAATACGAAGAGAATGAATCAGCGCTCTGGTATCAAATCAAAGGGAAGTTGTATCAAAAAGGATTTACTTCTAGTGTGATTGAACAAGCCATTGCGCAATTTGAAATGGAGAAAGAAGAATGGATTTAGCCGGTATTGGCGTAAAAATGTGGGACGAGAAGAAAATCAAGCGTTTTAGAAAGGCGCTACTAGATTGGTACGATAAAGAAAAACGAGATTTGCCGTGGAGAAGAACGCAAAATCCATATTTCATTTGGGTGAGCGAAATCATGCTTCAACAAACAAGAGTAGATACAGTAATTCCTTATTATGAACGTTTCCTAGAAACTTTTCCAACTATAAAAGATTTAGCGGAAGCTCCTGAAGAGACTTTATTAAAATGCTGGGAAGGACTTGGATATTACTCACGAGTACGTAATATGCAAAAGGCAGCTATTCAAGTGATGGAAGAGTTTGGTGGAGAATTTCCAAATACTTATGGCGGAATCCTATCGTTAAAAGGGATAGGCCCTTATACTGCTGGAGCGATTGCAAGTATTGCGTTTGGAATTCCTGAACCAGCAGTCGATGGGAATTTGATGCGAGTCATTAGTAGACTTTTTGAAGTGAATTTAGATATTGGAAATCCAAGCAATCGATGGGCTTTCCAAGAAATTGCTGGAATTCTTATTGATCCTGATAGACCAGGGGATTTTAATCAAGCTTTGATGGATTTAGGTTCCGATATCGAATCTCCAGTGAATCCTCATCCAGAAGATAGTCCGGTGAAGGATTTCAGTGCTGCCTATTTAAATGGAACGATGCATATTTATCCGATTAAGAAACCTAAGAAAAAACCAACTCCAATGAAATGGAGAGCCTTTGTGGTTAAGGATGATAAAGGAAGATTTTTAGTTGAAAAAAATACACAGGCTGATTTACTCAGTGGCTTTTGGCATTTCCCATTGATTCGTGATTTTAGTACAATTGGAGAATCGATTGACTTGTTTGAAGGCGTATTAGAAGAAACTTCAAATTACGAAATCAATCAGAATATACCATTAGAAGTGCAATTCGAAAGTCTTTACAAAATGAAATTAACACCGATTCGACTGCTTCCTAAATCGGTCAAGCATATTTTTAGTCACCAACGATGGGATATTGAATTACAATATGCGAACGCATCAGGGGAGTTGAAGAATAATTCGTCTAAAACTCTAAAGTGGGTTACTAAAGAAGAGATGAAACTTCTGCCTCAATCAAGAGTTCAAGGAAAAATGTGCGAGATTTTAGTTGGACAAGAGCTTTTATAAATGAATGAGCTAAAATCGCATCGCTGTACTGTTTTTTGTTCACAGAATGGTAGAAATATGCTATACTACTAATGATTTGAAAAACACTAAGAGTTATCTCTTAAATAGATACAGAAAGTTGGATATAGTGGTGCACAATCCCAGAGAAGGAGAATTCATCACTGTCAAGAGTTATAAACATGATGGTAGTCTTCATCGCACCTGGCGCGATAGCATGATTTTGAAGACAAGCGATCAAGCTATTATCGCTTGTAATGATCATACTCTTGTGACTGAGTCCGATGGAAGAAGATGGTTGACGAGGGAGCCAGCGTTACTTTATTATCATAAACATTATTGGTTTAATATTGTGACGATGATTCGCCAAAAGGGAATATCTTATTATTGTAATCTTGCTTCACCGTATGTATTGGATGCTGAGGCGTTGAAATATATCGATTATGATTTAGATATTAAGATTTTTCCAGACGGCGAAAAAAGATTGCTTGATGTCGATGAGTATGAATTACATCGCCGTCAAATGCATTATTCGAAAGAAATTGATCAAATCCTAAAGGCGAATGTAGAAATTCTTGTGGATTGGATTAATAATAAAAAAGGGCCGTTCTCGCCAGAATATGTCGATTTATGGTATGAAAGATATATTCAATTAACCTATCGTAAATCATAACTCATGATAGCTGAGTTAAAAGCAAGTAGCAGAGGCTGCTTGCTTTTTTGTTATTTAGGATAAATTTTTAGGTACCTTCTATTAATACATCAGCGCTTTTGGTAGAATAGAACTAGAGTGAAGGAGGAGTTTCCATGTCAAAAATCAAAGAGTTACAACTGAGTTCAGATATTCGCGGTATTGCTATTGCGACAGAAGAGTTTGATGCAACGTTGACAGTAGAAGAGAGTCGTTTAATTGCGAGTGCTTTCGTAAAATGGTTACAGAAACGGTATCCGTCTAAAATTTTAACGGATTTAATTGTTGGAATTGGTCGTGATAGTCGTATTAGTGGACCGGATTTAACAAAAGAATTTATTAAAGTGTTATCGGCTTATGGTGTTCACGTGATCGATTTTGAAATGGCGACGACTCCAAGTATGTTTATGGGACTCAATTTGAAGAATTTAACTGCGACGCAACAGCGATGTTTACTGCGAGTCATTTACCATATTATTACAATGGGCTGAAATTTTTCACGCGTGAAGGCGGATTAGAGTCCAGTGATATTCGTGATATCATTTCATTGGTGGATGAAAAGGAAGGAATTCCACAAGGAACGGTTTCTACTATAGAAGTAAAAAGTATTTTTGAACGTTACAGTCATCATTTAGTGGAGTTGATTCGTAAGGGAAGTCAGAGTGAAAAAGAAAAACCACTTGAAGGATTACATATTATAGTCGATGCTGGGAATGGAGCAGGCGGTTTCTTTGTAAAAAGTGTACTAGAAGAACTAGGTGCTGAAACGGAAGGTTCGCAATTCTTAGATCCTGATGGAACATTCCCAAATCATATTCCGAACCCAGATAATAAAGAAGCAATGGAAAGTATTAAGAATCAAGTTTTAGCTGTCAATGCTGATTATGGAGTGATTTTTGATACAGATGTGGATAGAGCTGCGGTTGTAACAGGAAGTGGGGAACTTCTCAATAGAAATAATTTAATTGCTGTTTTAAGTGTGATTGCGATAAGTGAGCACCTCGGAACAACAATAGTAACAAATTCTCCTACAACCGAACACTTGAAAAAATTCATTATGGATTTAGGTGGACGTCAATATCGACATATATCTGGGTACCGTAATGTTATAAACAAAGCAATCGAACTAAATAACCAAGGAATTGATTGTCAGCTTGCGATAGAAACAAGTGGTCATGCAGCGTTCAAAGAGAATTACTTCTTAGATGATGGAGCATATGTGGTCGCAAAAATACTAATGTTGCTTCCTAGATTGGTTGCTCAAGGGGATACCTTAGATACATTAATTAAAAAGTTAGTACAACCAAAAGAGGTTGTGGAAGTTCGATTTAAGATTGAAACTGAAGATTTTAAAACTAAAGGGATAGAAGTTATCAAAGATTTCCCTAATTGGATTCCGAAAGACTGGGTAGTAAATCCAGAAAACGAAGAAGGAGTTCGAATTGACTTTAAAGGGGAATATGGGAATGGATGGCTTCTGTTACGGATGAGTCTACATGAGCCGCTTTTAGTATTACAAATTGAAAATGATATGGTGGGGTATCAAACTAAGATTCTTAAAACAATGAATAATATTTTAAATCGTTATCCAGAACTCAATCAGAATAAACTTGAAGCTATGTTATAATAGTGATTAAAAAGATACAGTTTGCATTTTTTGTGAACTGTATTATTTTTTTATAAAAAGTATATCTTTTCAGTTGCAAACCAAAACTGAATATGATAAATTAATATCACTGTTGAGCGAACGTTCGCTTATAAAACAGTTTCAAA
>NZ_CALHIF010000059.1 GCF_938030755.1 uncultured Granulicatella sp.
AAATCTCTTTTATGATTTAGTCTATTCTACCATAATCATACACATACTTAAAGAATTCTTAACCCTTAAAATTGTTTTCTATCATTTTCAATTCCCTATTATAAAGGAAAAAAGCCAGTCTCTAAGGACCAGCTTTTTGTTATAATTTATTTATATTGTGGGCGACCATATCCAATGATATATCGTGCTGATAATTTATGAGATTTACGAACGACTTTTGATTCATCCAGATTACGATCACTCGTATTCCCTTCAATCGTGATCACTTTGTCACCTTCGACCTTTTCAACAATAGCAATATGGTCAGCAAGGCCGTCTAAATTCCAGTCAAACGTAATGATATCTCCTGGTTGAGGGGTTGAATTTCCAACCCAAATCCCCTTATTTTTCATTAATCGAATATGGTATGGAACATAAGCTTCTTTATCAATTAAGTCAATTAGTCCGCTATGTTGGTACAACGATGATACGAAGATATCGCACCAGTCATCATATGCGCTTACGCGGTAACCACTATAACTAGTTTTTCCAGAATTATAAATATTTACCATTGTATTGTGGCGGCTATCAAACTGTTCAACCCCAATATATCCACGGGCTAAATCTAAAAGAATTTCTTTTTGATTTCCTTTAGAAGATGGATTTGGTAGCCAAGCTCCATCAGGACCTACGTAATAGCGATAGTTATCTACCCATTGATTTGTAGCCATTTTACCATCTGATAATAAATAGTAGTCGCCCACCCATTTATTACGTGTTGGAATTCCATTTTTGTAATGATACCATATACCATCAGACTCTTGAATCCAGCCATCCTTCCCTTTAATCGCAGCACGAACCCAAGCACCGTCTTCACCTACATAGTATTTATCATTATCAACCCACTGATTTGTAACCATGACACCAGTAGAACCTAAATAATAGTTTCCACGCCACTCATTTTTAACAAGCTGTTCTTTACCTTCATAATAGTACCAAGTACCATCTTCTTTAAGCCAACCATTTTTGAGTTTTCTATCTTTTACCCAATGACCATCTGCACCCACATAATAACGGTAATCTTCCACCCATTTATTCGTTGCCATAGTACCGTCTTCTTGAAGATAATAGTTACCTTTCCAGACATTCTTAACTGGTTGTCCATTTTCGTAGTAATACCAAATACCGTCAATCTTTTCCCATGCAGATTTCACACGATTTGGAACCCATGCGCCATTTTTATCTACGTAGTACTTATGATTATCTACCCAGTTTTCTGTAGCCATTTTTCCATCAGCACCAAGATAATAACTGCCTTCCCAGTTATTACGCAGTAACTCTTCACCTTCTAGGTAAAAATACCAATATCCTTCTTCTTTAACCCAGCCAGATTTCTTAACTTTTCCTGGGACCCATTTACCTGAAGCGTCTACATAGTATTTGTAGTTATCTACCCATTTAGTAGTAGCCATTTTTCCATCAACTTCTAAGTAATAGTCACCTTTCCAGCTTGAAGTGAGCATTGTGTGGTCAGCATTATAAAAATACCAAGTACCGTCTGAAGTTTGTACCCATCCAGTATATTTTGGAGCTTCTGTAGTCGCAGTTTCCGTCGTTACTTCCTGAGTTTGTGTAGTTGCTACTTCAGTTGTACTTTCTACCTTTTCAGTAGTCTGCGTAGTCTCCACTTGTGTAGTTGACGGCGCTACTTCAGTAGTCGGTTCAACTTCTTGTGCTAAAACTGCATTTCCGTTTAATAATAAAATCCCTGCTAATAATCCCAAAGAACTTCTAAATTTCATTTTTTCTCTCCTCCTTATTGATGTAATTTATTTCCATTATCATCAAGATAGAATGTAAATCCTTCTCCAATAACTTGATTCACGTCTGTAATGATTACAAACGCTTCTGGATCATACTCATGAATAATTCGTTGAACTGGCATTAATTGTTGACGATTCACCACAACATAAAGAACTTGTCTTTTATCTTTTGAGTAAAATCCATGCCCATCAAGAACCGTGATTCCTCTATCTAATTGCTCTTGGATTGTTTGACCAATTAATTCGTACTGGTTTGAAATAATCATTATAGCTTTTCGTGGGTTAAATCCTTCGAGAATAAAATTAATAACCTTACTTGCAATAAATAGCATCATTAACGTTAAAACAGCCTTCTCAAACCCAATTACAAATGCTAAAGGAGTAACGACAATGGTATCGATTATCAATAATGAAGATGAAACCGGCCAACCAAGATATTTATTCATCATCATTGCAATAATATCTGTTCCAGCGGTCGTCCCTTTTCCTAAAATAACAAGTCCCAAAGCAATACCAACAAATACACCAGCAGCAACTGAAGCTACTACTAGGTTCTCGGGAACGAATACTGGCCATTCCTGAGTGTATTTTAGAAACATTGGTAATTCAAATACAGCAAGAACTGTATAAATCATTGTTTTCTTCTCTAAGTATCGATAACCGATTATTAATAAAAAAACATTTAAAACTAGACTTGATAATGCAGGATCAATATTTAGCGTATAGAACATAAGAAGTGTGACTCCAGTAAGGCCGCCTTCACCAAAATGATTAGCTATCACTACAGCGTTAATGGTGTATGAAAATAAAAAACAGCCTAATGTTACGAGCATAAACGATTTTAAAATGTCTTTTTTAGAAATAGCTTGCAGTTTAATTACCTCCCTACTCTGGTTCTCTATGGAATCTTCCATAAAAGTTTTCTGTACTAATTTGATTGATAATCGCACGAGGATCCGCTTCTTTAATAACAGCTACGGCATCCATAACTTCATATGATGAAATTACTGTATGTAATAAATACATTTTTTCTCGACTAAATCCTCCAATAGCGTCCACACAGGATATTCCATGCCTTATATTTTTTAAATAGGATTGCATGACATCTTCCCCATATCGAGTCGTAATCTGCAGTGTAACCCTATGATATCTCTGATGAAATGTACTAATCACTTTCGTAGAAATATATTGGAAAATAATCGAATAACCTGCATTTTTCCATCCAAATAACGCCCCAAATATTACAAGTAATAATGTATTAAATAAGAATACTTGTTGCCAAATAGTTTTACCGCTCTTATTCGAAACATATAATGCAATAAAATCCATTCCCCCTGTTGAAGCATTCCCTTTCAGTGCAAGAGAAACATATAGTCCATTTAAAACTCCACCAAAAATCACATTCAGCATGGTATCATCTACAAATAAAGGATCAAAATTTAAAACACGGATAAAGAAACTTCCAACAAAAACTTGAAGAACCGAATAAAAAGTAAAACGAGCACTAATCCCTCTATAACATAAAATTGCAACAGGAATATTGAGTAAGATTAATAAAATCGAAATAGATAACTCTACTCCAAATAACTCAGATATTTGATTAATTAAAATCGCAACCCCCAAAAAACCGCTAGAAAGTAAATTTGAAGGTTGGATAAATACTTTCAATGTGAATGCTTGTAAAAATCCCGAAATGATAACGGCAAGCAATGAAATAAAGTGACGAAAAAGTTTATTTTTACGGTATTTACGATATGAATATTTCTCAAATAACTTCATGAATGGTCACCTACTTTAAAACAATATTCAATTCCATCCTTCGTAGGAACCTTTAAATAGGCATCGTAATAATGAAAAGGAACTTGATTCATTTCTAAATGGAGAACAAGATTTTCTAGTTCCTTCATATTGGGAACTCGCCATTCAACCATTGAAAGCCCATAAATATTTTTACTTTTCTTATTCGTTTCATTCCAGGAATTTATTGCTATTGAATATCCATCACGGTTCACCTTAAAATTTTTCCGCTTAGTTACATAATCATATGTTGTATTAAACGAGAAGTTGTTTATTAAAAAATCAGTTGTTACTTCTACATCAATCACATTATAATGAAGTTGAGTGATTCTCGCACTTACGGGAAATTCTTCTGAAGCCCCATCAATTCCGTCAATAAAGTCGTGCAACGAACGTTTCATTTCATTCCCTTCCAAATATTGATCTATATCTTTAGAAGGATTATCTTCAACAACCATAAATTTCAATCGATTTCCCTCTGGATCCATAATATAAAAATTAGTTGTATAACCATCGAATCCTGAACCCATAATCGTTTGTTCTTCCATAATAAAACGATTAATCAATTCACCAATTTGAGAAGATTTTGACAAACGAAACCCTATTGAATAAGTTGTTAAAAATGAATCAGAATCACCATTTCCTTGAACTAGTTTAAAAAGTGGGATACTTCCTCTTCCATGACCAATCAAAACTTCATTATCAAATTCTTGCAAAACCGAAAGACCTAATATTTGTGTATAAAATTTTTTCATTACGGTTAAATTTCGAACTGTAATCGAAATTAAAGAAATCGTCCACTCTTTTTTTGACTGTGGAACAACAAAATCTTTCATAAATTGTATCAAATTACGCATGATTTATTTCCTTTACAAAAAAATGGGGAGGAATAATTTTGTTCCTCACCCACTCAAAATTTTATCCTTCAAAAGCAACTGTTAATGGTGGTACTACTTGTTTTTTACGAGAAACAACTCCTGGTAATGCAAGTAATCCATCTGTATAGCTTGAATTGAACGCTTGGGCAACTTTGTCTTTATAATCTCCTACAACTAAAACTGTTGAGACGCTTGTTAAGATATTTGTAATTACAAAAACAAAAGTATCATATCCATTTTCTGAATTTGCAGCTCTCATGCTTTCTTCTAACGCTTCTCTACGAGCTAATAATTCTTCAGGATCAACAACATTTACTTGAGCAATACGTAAATTTGCTCCACCCATTGGGAATGATTTCGCATCTAAATCAATTAACTCCGCTTCAGATTTATCCCCTAAATTGGTTCCGGCTTTTAACATTTCTAGACCATAGACATTAACATCAATCTCAGTAATATTTGCTAAATCAGTTGCAGCTTCAATATCTTGTTGAGTACATGTTGGAGATTTGAATAATAAAGTATCAGAAACAATTGCTGATACCATTAATCCAGCAATATCTTTAGGAACTTCAACACCATATTCTTTATACATTTTGTATAAAATTGTATTCGTACATCCAACAGGTTCTGCACGATAGAATAAAGGATTTGCTGTTTGGAAATTTGCAATACGGTGATGATCCACTACGAATTCAACTTCTACTTTTTCTATGCCAGTTGCACTTTGTTGTACTTCGTTATGATCCACTAAAGCAACACGATTTGTCTCTTGTGAAACATCCCCAATAACTCGAGGAGCTTCTTTCTTGAAATAATTTAATGCATATTGTGTTTCTTCATTAGGAGTCCCTAAGGCAACTGCTTCTGCGTCCTCACCTAATTGACGTAATAAGAAAGCATATGAAATTGCTGATGTAATTGCATCAGTATCTGGATTTTGATGTCCGAAAACTAATAATTTACTCATTTTATGGCCTCTCTCTATTTAAATTTACATTGACAATTTTAACATAATTACCAATTAAAACCAACAAAAAATGCACTTATACATAAAAATTGAACATAAAAGAACTGCTATAGGGTTTACACTATAACAGTTCTTTCATTAGGCATTCAAAAATCCTTTATAATCATCAGTTCTTAAAATACGTCGAGCGTTATCCACACGTTCTTGAGTCGGTGGCTCAATATGATCCAATTTATATGGAATTCCTAAGTTCTTCCATTTATATACGCCCAGTTTATGATAAGGTAAAATCTCAAACTTCAATACATTTTTCAGTTTACTTACAAATTCACTTAATCGGATGAGATATTCATCATAGTCTGAACGTTCTGGGACTAACACGTGGCGAATCCATACGGGTTGCCCTTTGTCTGATAAATACTCTGCTAGTTGAAGAATATTTTTATTCGTCCATCCTGTTAATTTCTTATGTTGTTCATCATCAATATGCTTAATATCTAATAAAATAAGATCTGTATATTCTAATAACTCTTCGAATTTTGAAAAGAATGGTTCGTCATACGTAAAGGGCATTCCACAACTATCTAATGTTGTGTGCACTCCAGCTTTCTTACAACGTTTAAAGAAATCGATTAAGAAATCCATTTGCAATAAAGGCTCTCCTCCGCTGACAGTTACGCCACCTTTACGTCCCCAGAATGCACGATATTGCAATGCTTGATCGAGTAATTCTTGAGAAGTAATCGGATGACCGCCCCCAATATTCCAAGTATCTGGGTTATGACAAAACTCACAGCGCATACGACAACCTTGCATGAAGGTTACAAAACGGATACCTGGTCCGTCTACAGAACCAAAACTCTCTGTAGAATGAATATATCCAGTTACTGGTTCACTCATCATTATTCCTCCTATCTTTTCTCTTCTAGTATATCACAATTCGTGTCCTTTAGGGCTGCTGTTTCGATTAAAAAACGGATGGACGATTTTGCCCATCCGTTTTCGTAATTTCAGCAATATTGCGAGTCAACCTCACACAATGTGTAATCTGGTTCGGTCTCCTTGAAATACCTGTACTTCGCAAAATTTCTTCGGATGCTTAGCATCCTCATTAATTTTCCTCCAGTGGTCTATTTCAGAACAGTCGACCTTACACAATGTGATTACATGCTTTCGTGCATTGTACGGTTGATTACGTCTAATTGTTGTTCACGAGTTAATTTAATGAAGTTAACTGCGTATCCAGATACACGAATTGTTAATTGTGGGTATTCTTCTGGGTGTTCCATAGCATCTAATAATGTATCACGGTTGAATACGTTGATGTTTAAGTGGTGACCACCTTTTGAAGCGTAACCATCTAACATAGAAACTAAGTTTTCTTCTTGTACATCTAATTCACGTCCTAAAGCTTTAGGAATGATTGAGAATGTATTTGAGATACCATCTAATGCATATTTGTAAGGTACTTTAGCAACTGATGATAATGAAGCTAATGCTCCATGTGTGTCACGACCATGCATTGGGTTAGCACCTGGTGCAAATGGTTCGCCAGCACGACGTCCATCAGGAGTGTTACCTGTCTTCTTACCATAAACTACGTTAGAAGTAATTGTAAGGATAGAAGTTGTATGTTTAGCATTACGGTAAGTTTTATGTTTTTTAACTTTAGTCATGAATTCTTTCAATAACCAAATTGCGATTTCGTCAGCGCGATCATCGTTGTTACCATATTTAGGGAAGTCGCCTTCTACTTCATAGTCTACAACAACGCCATCTTCATCACGAATTGTCTTAACTTTCGCATATTTAATAGCTGATAATGAGTCAACTGCTACTGAGAATCCAGCGATACCAGTTGCCATTGTACGTAGAATTTCAGTGTCATGTAATGCCATTTCAAGTCTTTCGTAACTGTATTTATCATGCATATAGTGGATGATGTTTAATGTGTTTAAGTATAAACCACAAATCCATTCCATCATATCGTTGTATTTAGCCATTACTTCATCGTAATCTAAGTATTCTGAAGTAATTGGTTGATACTTAGGACCAACTTGTGCTTTAGATTTTTCATCGATACCACCGTTTATCGCATATAATAATGTTTTCGCTAAGTTAGCACGAGCTCCGAAGAATTGCATTTGTTTACCAATACGCATCGCAGATACACAGCAAGCAATTCCGTAGTCGTCGCCCCACTCTGGACGCATTACATCATCGTTTTCATATTGGATTGCAGATGTATTAATAGAAGTTTTAGCTGCAAACAATTTGAAGTTTTCTGGTAAACGAGTTGACCATAGAACTGTTAAGTTTGGTTCTGGAGCTGGTCCTAAGTTTACTAATGTGTGTAAGAAACGGAAACTGTTTTTAGTTACTAATGGACGTCCGTCTTCACCAACACCGGCAATAGATTCAGTTACCCAAGTTGGGTCTCCTGAGAATAATGCGTTGTATTCAGGTGTACGAGCGAATTTAACTAAACGTAATTTCATTACAAAGTGGTCAACCAGCTCTTGTGCTTCTTGTTCTGTTAATGTTCCGTTTTCTAAGTCACGTTGTACATAGATATCTAAGAATGTTGAAGTACGTCCTAGAGACATAGCCGCACCATTTTGTTCTTTAATAGCTGCTAAGTAACCTAAGTATAACCATTGGAAAGCTTCACGAGCATTTGATGCAGGTTTAGAAATATCGAATCCGTAGATGTTTCCTAATTCTTTTAATTCTAATAATGCACGGTATTGTTCTGAAACTTCTTCACGTAAACGAATGACATCGTCACTCATAGTGCCATCGCCAATGTTAGCGAAGTCTTTTTGTTTTTCAGCGATTAAACGATCAACCCCGTATAAAGCTACACGACGGTAGTCACCGATGATACGTCCACGTCCGTAAGCATCTGGTAAACCTGTGATAACACCTGATTTACGAGCTGCACGCATTTCTGGAGTGTAAGCATCGAATACACCTTGATTGTGAGTTTTACGCCAGTCACGGAAGATACGAGAAATTTCTTCGTCAATCTTGAAACCGTATGCTTCAGCAGATTGTTCACTCATACGAATACCACCAAATGGTTGTAAGCTACGTTTGAATGGTTTTTCGGTTTGGAAACCAACAACTGTTTCTAAATCTTTGTTTAAGTAACCAGGTCCATGTGAAGTGATTGTTGATACAACTTTAGTGTCCATATCTAAGACACCACCAGCTTCACGTTCTTGTTTGTTCAAGTCCATAACTTGTGCCCATAAAGCCTTAGTAGCTTCAGTAGGTCCAGCTAAGAAACTGTCGTCTCCTTCATAAAGTGTGTAGTTTTCTTGGATAAAGTCACGGACATTAACTTCTTCTTTCCATACTTTACCTTTGAAACCGTTCCATTGTTCCATAAATTTTTCCTCCTTAGATAATTGGTTGTGAAACTTATAACAGCTATCTACACAAATATTATAACACAATTAAATCTAAGTGCAATACATAAGTGTAAAAAAATACAAAGAATTTGTTAAATATTGTTATAACCGCTATTTAAAGCCTTCTTAAGTTGTGAAAGATGTATTATAACAGTTGATTTTGCTGTACTATTTTATTGAAACAGAATGAAACATTTCACAATATGGGCATAATTATTCACAATCTATCCTTTTTTTATCTTCATTTTACTAATAAAAAAAGAGCATTATCAAACTAAATTTGATAATGCTCTTTCAATTTAGCGTTTCAGGAGGGATTCGAACCCCCGACCGTTCGCTTAGAAGGCGAATGCTCTATCCTGCTGAGCTACTGAAACAGTACTAAATTATTATACCTAAAGACGAACATTCTGTCAATCGATTTTACAGCCTCATTCCGACTCTTCGGTTTCTTTTTCTTTACCCTCTAGTTTATGCTTTTTTGAAAACAACATGAAGGTATAGATAACCAACATTACCACCGCCATGATTAGCACTCTTGCTGCTAAGGTAAAATTATATAAAGCTGCAATGGCACTTAATGCAAAGAAAATAATAGTCATATTTTTAACTGTTTCAAGAATGGGGCGTTTTCTTCCCATTGGATTTGGTCTGTTATCCATTCGTTACTCCTTCTTTTCTTTCGTTTTATACATTAATAAAGCTGAAGCAATTGCTACGTTCAATGATTCCGCTTTTCCAAACATCGGAATTGAAACAACTACATCCGCTATGTCAATAATATTACTAGAGACTCCCTGGCCTTCATTACCAACGACGATAGCTACATCTGTAGCTCCTTGTAAGATAGTATAATCTTTCGAATCTCGGTGCAGTGCCGTTACGGCTACTTGTGCACCTTTATCTTTAAGCTTTAGTAAGTATTCTTGTAAGTTCGTTTGGAAAACGGGAATATGAAAATGACTTCCTTGCATCGAACGAAGAACTTTTTCGTTATATAAATCAACAGTCCCCGTCCCTAAAACAACAGCATCAAATCCTGCAGCATCAGCCGTTCTAACAATCGTTCCTAGATTACCAGGGTCTTGAACTGCATCTAAAATGATCATACGACCACAATGAGGGAGAGTCTCTTGCTTAACAATTTCAACAACTGCTATAATCCCTTGAGCCGTCTCAGTCATTGATAACTTATGGAAGACGTCTTGCGATACAACTAGAACCTGTACGTCAGTTTGACTTAAAAGATATTGAAACTCTTCAAGACGATTACTAGTAACTACTATCAAAGAAATAGGGGCTTTTTCTTTAATCGCTTCTTCAACTAGGTGTTCCCCTTCAAGAAGATACATCCCTGCTTTCTTACGACCTTTTGAAGTCTGAAGTTTAACAAGCTCCTTAATTTTTTCATTCTTAGGTGAACTAATGATATCCATACAACTCCCCTTTTAATCCTTCTATTGTATTCATGAATTTCTTTACTTCTGTCTTTTGATTTTGATGAAATCTACATTTCATCGGTACAACGAAAATCTCCTCTTTATCTAAATATTGCAATGTTAGTTTTGGATTTCCTAAGAGCCTCTTCTCTAAAGAAACATTTTGAATGCGACTTGAAGGAATAACGATTGGTCTATTTGCTCTCCAAACACCTTCTTTAGAAGTTTCAAACAGAACGAAGCCATCTCTAGCCCAAAAGAGTACAAAGTTTTGCTCTTCTTTATTTAAAGCTATTAAGCTGTCGGCATCCGTCATTTCAAATCCGAAGAACCTAATTTGACTTTTTAAATCCTCGATGATTTCCACTCTTATTTTCCTTCTTTCGTTTCTGAATTGTTTTTTTAGAACTTACTTCTTTCTTTTTCAATTGCGTAACTGGTTTTAACTGTCCTGCATATAATTCAAACTGGACCAGTTTATGTTTTCCAGCAACTTTCTTCAAGTCTCTTAGTTCACGGTCGTTCACTAGGCTCAGAACCAAACCTTCTTTCCCCATACGTCCTGTACGTCCAGAACGATGCGTATATTGCTCCGTAGAATCTGCAATATCATAATGAATGACGATTGGTAAATCTTGAATATCAAGACCACGTTGCGCAACATCCGTACTTAATAAGAATGGGATTTGGCCCTTCTTAAATAGGTCAATCGCTTTCTTGCGTTCTGTTTGATGGGCATCGCTTGAAAGAAGTGCAACTGGCACTTGATGATACGCTAACTTTTCACCAAGTAATGCAGCATTTGCAATCGAATTAACGAAAACTAATGCCTGATTTGCATTTTCTGAGAAAGCGAGTTTTCTTAATACCTCATCACGCTTTCTTGTCGGACACTCTATATATCCATGAGTGACATTTGAATGCACAGAGTTCCCCTCTGAAACTTCAATAAATATCGGTTGTATATTAATCCATTTATGAACTTCTTCTAAATTCATGTTCTTTGTTGCAGAGAAACATAGTACTTGTCTTTCAGAAGGAAGTTTCTTTACAAGTTCTCTCGTATTACTCAATTGGTCCGAATCGAGTAAATAATCGGCCTCATCTAATACAAGTAGTTCTACTTGATGTAGCTTTAATTTACGGAGTTTTGAAAGTTCTAATAGTCGACCAGGTGTTCCGACAACAATTTCTGGTTTTTCTTTTAACTTCTCTACTTGGCGTTTAACGTTTGCTCCCCCTGCTAAAACTTGCACACGAATTTCCGGTATTTTCCATTCTCTAATCACTGTTCCAATTTGCTGCGCTAGTTCTTGAGAAGGTGCCACAATAAGAGATTGGAGCGTTTTGTCCGCTTTTACTCTTCCCAAAATAGGAACTACATACGCTAAAGTTTTCCCAGTCCCTGTAGGCGAGATGGCTACAACGTCAGCTCCTTCTTTAATCAGTTCTTGTGTCTTTTCTTGTATCGGCGTTAATGTGCGGAAGCCATGTTGCTCCCAAATAGTCTTTGTATTCATAAGTGTCCTTTCCGATAACCATTGTTCTTTTAAGTCCTATTTATTTTAACGAAGAAACGCCTATACTTCAAATAGTTTCAACATTTCTATATAAAAAGAGAACTGCTGTTACACAGTTCTCTATACTATTTTCTATTAAAGTGCCATTTTCTTTTCTAAATATCGTTGCCCTTGTTCAAAAAGTAAACAGATAATCCAGTAAATAATTGCTACTAGAATATAAACAGTCATGTAGTTTTGTTCCCGACCACCAACAATTTTCGCATTTTGGAAGATATCAGGAAGTGAAATCATCGCAACAAGAGACGAACCTTTAATCATATCCAGTAACACATTACTTAATGGCGGTATTGCAATTCTTAACGCTTGAGGAACGATTACTTTTTGTAAAGTTTGACGATAACTCATTCCAAAAGACATCGCTGCTTCCCATTGGCCATTATCCACTGCATCCATTGCCGAACGCAATACTTCAGAAATATACGCACTGCTCGCAATACTAAAGCAAAGAAGCGCACATACTAATGCTGGTAACGTTATTTTTAGGAATGGTAAACCAAAATATAGTAAGAATAAAAATACTAGTGTTGGAGTTCCACGCATAAAGGATACATGGAACATTGCAATCAATCGTAGAAAACGGAATCTGGAGCGTCTCATTAATACGAGAATAAAACCTAAAATCGTTCCGAATACGAAACTTGTTAATGCGACTCCTAATGTATATCCTAATCCACTAAGGATAAACCAAAAATTGTTAATCGCAATACTAATATCGAATATTTTATTTAGCATATTAGTCTACATCTGAAATATCGATTTTTTCTGTTTTGAACTCTTTAGGTTCTGTTACGTCTTGACCAGCGAAGAATTGTTCAGAGATTTTCTTTAATGTTCCATCTTTCTTCATTGCATCCATCGCTTCATTGAACTTATCACGTAATACAGTGTTATTTAATGAAATTGAGAAGCTTGAGCTATAAGGATTTGCGTAAACACCTTCATTAATCTTAATGTCGTATTTATCTTTGGCAAAAGCAACCGCGATGGATTGTAAGTAGTAATCGTTGATAATTACATCTGTACGTCCGTTTACTAAATCAGACATATATACATCATTAGTTACGTTATCATAAACGACTAATTCAGCGCCAAGTTTTTTAGCAATCTTCATATAGTTTGTACTTGCTGCCCCTGCTGCTTTTTTACCTTTTACATCCGCCCATGAATGGATTCCTGAATTGTCACTTCCGCGAACAACCATTGATGTAAATGAGTATTTATGAGGTGTAGTGTGTAAATAGTCATTGAAATTTTTTGCGCCTTCTTCAATTGAATAGTTAGCGATATCTGTCATACCACTATCTAAAGCAGTTAACATTCCGTCTACACCCATTTCCGTAAATTCAACTTTAAGGTTTAAACGCTTCGCAACTTCCTTCATGATTTCCACATCGTAACCAGTTAGTTCATTATTATCATTATGGAATGATTGTGGATATAAAGTACCTGCCGTTGATACTTTAATGACACCAGATTCAACTATTTTATCCCAGTTTGCTTGTGCATCTGAAACTGATACAGTTGTTTCTTGTGTTTTTGTTGTGTTTGCTCCGCATGCTGCTAATAATATAGCTACAGCAACGAAACCAGCTTCCATCCATTTTTTCATTGGTTTAACCACCTTTTATTTATTTTTCAACAATCAAAAAGATAGCACATCTACCCCCAAAAAACAAAGATTAAGTCTTGGAAACAAGACAAAAAATGAAACAGATAAAATACCTGTTTCACTTTATTGTTTTTACACTTAATATTTTATTCATTCTGAAACATTGTCATAATATTACTTGCAACTTTTTCAGAGATACCAATCTTCCGTAACTCCTCAACGCTAGCATTTTTTATAGCGGTAGTAGTCTTAAAATGACTTAAAAGTTTCTTTCTAGTTTTCGGTCCTACTCCATCTATTAACTCCAATTTTGAAGAGAAAGTATTCTTGCTTCTAACTTGTCTGTGGAAAGTAATAGCAAAGCGGTGAACCTCTTCTTGGACTCTTTGAATCAATTGAAAAGCTTGTCCTTTTCGATCCAATTCGATAGGAATAAATTTTTCTCCATAAATTAAAGAAGCTGTTTTATGTTTATCATTTTTTACCATCCCACAAACCGGAATGGTTAAACCTAGTTCATCTTCTAGAACTTCCATAGCAGCCTTCATTTGGATTTTTCCACCATCCATTAATATTAAGTCAGGAAGGTCAGCTTTTTCTCTTAGTAATCTAGAATAACGTCTTCTAATCACTTCTTGCGTCGTCGCAAACTCATGACTTCCAAGGACTGTTTTCACCTTAAATTTTCGATAATGTTTTCGATCAGGTTTTCCATCTCGAAAAACAACCATGGCAGAAACAGGATTTGTTCCTTGTATATTTGAATGGTCAAAAGATTCAATTACTGAGAGCTTTTCGAGTCCAAGAGCTTGGGCTAACTCTTCCAGTGCACCTAATGTTTTTAATTGACTCTGCTCTTCTCTTCTAAACTTTTCTAATAAAGAGATTTCACTATTTTGAGTTGCTAAATCTATCATTCTTTTTTTAGATCCTCTTTTTGGAGAGACAGCTTTTACACCAAGTGTCTCAGATAATAAATCAACATCTAAAGCATCCGGAACTAATATTTCTTTAGGAAGAATATGATTCTGATCCTGATAAAACTGGATAATAAAAGAAAGAACTTCATCTTCTATTTGATCATAAATAGGAAACATCGCTGCTTCTCTTTTGATGATTGTTGATTGTCTTAATAAAAATACTTGAATTGAAATCCATCCTCGATCAACAAAGTACGCAAATACATCTCGATTCGTGAAATCAGAACTCATAATATTTTGTTTTTCTACAGTAGCTTCAATGTACTGAATTTGATCACGATAATCCTTGGCTTTTTCAAATTCTAATCGTTCAGAGGCTTCTAACATTTTTTGATTCAAATCATCTTTAATGGTTTTAACATCCCCATTTAAAAAACGTTGAATTTTTTTAATTTGTGTTTTATACTCTTCCTCAGAAATTTCATGGTCACAACAACCTATGCACTGTCCTAAATGATAATAAAAACAAGCTCTGGTTTCGTTCTTTCCACATTTTCTTAAAGGATAAATTTTTTGAATCAGTTGCTGTGTAGATGTAGCAGCCGTTACATTAGGATAAGGACCAAAATAGATCCCTCCATCTTTTTCAACTTTATGAGAAATTACTAATTGCGGATCTTTTTCAGAAGTAATTTTCAAGTAAGGGTACATCGTCCCCTGTTTCAACTTAATATTATAGTATGGTTGATATTTCTTAATCAGGTTAATTTCCAGTAAGAGAGACTCTTTATTGGTTTTTGTAACAATATACTCAAAATGGTGGATTTCACTAACTAGTTTTTCAGTTTTCGTGTCATGCGCACCTCTGAAATAGGAACGAACACGATTTTTTAAATTCTTGGCCTTCCCAATATAGATAATCTCATCGTTACTATTTCTCATAATATAGCAACCCGGTAAATCAGGAAGATTCTTAAGTTTGCTTTCAATCAATTCACTAGCCATTTAATCTTCCTTTCATTCAAGACTAATAAAAAGTACATACTATTTATAAAGCCGTTTTATATACCTCATAAGCAACTTCTGGAGTCACATCTCCATGTTCGGATAAAGCAACCTTCTTATGACGTTTTAGTCCTTCTACTAATGCTGGGATTACTTCTTCGCCTAAACCTACATCACTAAATCGTGTAGGAGCACCTAGAGATAAGAAAAATTTTTCTGTATTTATAATAGCTTGTTCCACAACCTCATTCTCTTCTCCATCTAATCCCCAGACGCGTTTTCCATATTGAACTAACTTTTCCCATTTTTGTTTTTTTCTAACTTTCATCATCGCTGGCAATACAATTGATAATGTTCTCCCATGGTCTATTCCATGATTTAAAGTGATTTCATGACCTAATGCGTGAGAAGACCAATCCGTCGGAACGCCTAAATTAATTGTCCCATTTAACGCATTAGTGGCACACCACATAAAAGTAGCTCTATCGTTATAATCAATATGATGAATATCAATAATACGAGGAGCAATCTCAATCAACGTTTGAAGGATGCTTTCTGCATAACGATCCTGAAGAATCCCTCCTACTGGATAAGTTAAATAATTCTCCATTACATGGATGAATGAGTCTAAGAGTCCGTTTACTAATTGACGTTCAGGTAATGTATAGGTTAGTTCGGGCTCTAATACTGAAAATACTGGAAACGTCTTTGGCCCTCTAAAACTTACTTTTGCATTTTTTTCAACAAAACTAATCACTGCTCCAGAATTCATTTCAGAACCAGTTGCTGGTAAGGTTAAAATCGTTCCAAATGGTACAACCTCTTGAACGGCTAGTCCTTTTCCAATTCCCCACCCAAATAAATCTATCGGGTCTCCTTCAAACAGGCTGGCTGCAGAGACAAATTTAGTCCCATCAATTACAGAACCTCCACCGATTGCAAGTAAGTAGGTAAAACCTCCTTCTCTTACTTTATGGACAGCCTTCATTAACGTTTCAAATGTAGGATTTGCCTCTATTCCCGAAAACTCATCCCAATCTCGCCCTCCAAGAGCCGAAACTGCTCTGTCAAAAGCTCCATTTTTTTTGACTGATCCTCCACCATATAAGATGAGGACTTTTGCATCTTTAGGTATTTCGTTATCAATTTCCTCTATACGGTTTTTCCCAAATAAAATCTTTGTTGGATTTTGAAAAGTAAAATTTTGAATACTATTTTCCATTTCTCTTCACCTCATGCTTTATCAAATGATGTTTGTTAAAAATAATTGACTCTTAGACTTCTAACAAAATAAACTGGACAGTGCCCAGCTTACTTTTCTATTATCAATGAATTTTTGATAAGATATATTTATTTAATCTTTCCGCTGAAATCTCCTTTTCCAATTTTGAAACTTCAATAGGACTTAGAGGGATCTCGCAAGTCTTATTTCCTTTATCATCATAGGAAACAACAACTTGCCCAACCTCTTCTCGATACTCGCGAACCACTTTCGAAAACAATAATGCTAGTTCCTTTTCAACTTCTACCGCGCAATGCTCTCTTAAAAGCTGAAATTGTTCCGCAATAACAGAAGGAATATAATAACAATCTACTAGTGTCATTTCTTCTTCTTTAGATTTTTTATTAGATCTTTTACTTTTTTTCATAAACACCCTCGATTCTTTCTTCTTTTTAAGTATACAAAAATTCAAACAATAAGGCAAAAACATTAATTTTTCAAAATTTTATTGATGCTGTTTTCCAAATGCTTTGATTCATGGTAAAATGGGGTGTAAATATACTTTTAAGGAGTCAATATGCTTACAATAAATATGCTAACTCGTGCAGACAGCGTAAAAGGACAAGGAGTGATGTCTGCAACAGAGGAACAAATTAATTTAGTGACTGAAGGTCTTAAAGGATACAAAGTAGTTGTAAACCAGTTAAAGATTGCTGATATTAATCATATTCATACAATTAATCCAGACTTTCTATTTAAGTCATTCTTAAACAATAAGAAGCAACCAACGATAGCATCCGTACATTTCTTACCTGAAACACTCGAAAAGAGTATTTCTCTTCCAAAGCCAATAAAAGAATTGTTCTATAAATATGTCTTATCTTTTTACAAACAAGCGGATTATTTAGTGACTGTGAATCCACGTTTTATTGACGACCTCGAACATTATGGAGTCGATCGTTCGAAAGTTACTTATATTCCAAACTTTGTATCTCGTGATACCTTTTATAAAATCACTGATCAATCTAAAGGGGAATTAAGAAAGAAATTTGGACTAAATCCTGACCAGTTCACAGTTGTATCTGCAGGCCAATTGCAAATGAGAAAAGGTGTTTTGGAATTTATCGATTTAGCAGAAAAAATGCCTGAAATTCAGTTCGTTTGGGCTGGAGACTTTGCCTTTAAAGGAATTTCTGAAGGACGAAAAGAAATTATGGAACATATGGATGATCTTCCTGATAATGTTCATTTTCTAGGATTGGTTGAAAGAAACCAAATGAATGAATTTTTTAATATGGGGGATGTCATGTTACAACTTTCTTTTGAAGAATTATTCCCTATGACAATTTTAGAATCCATGAACGCTAATATTCCTCTACTATTACGTGATTTACCTGAGTACAAGCCAATCTTATTTGACTACTACTTAAAAGGGACAAGTCAACTAACATTTAAAGAACAGTTAACTAAACTTAAAGAAGATCCTGAATACTATGCTATGGCATGTGAAGGCTCAAAACGTGGTGAACAATATTACTCAAAAGAGAGCATTCTTCATCAGTGGCAACAATTTTATGATAAAGTTGCAACGGAAAGAAATTTAAAATCATAAAGGAGCAACAATGACAACCAACGAAATTAAACAAGGAAAGCCAATCTCCCCTACAGCTCAGAAAGTAATGAATATTGCTTCCATTTTAGGAGCAATTGCAACAGTCGTATTTATTGTTTGGGCTTGGCAAAAAGGCTTATTCACTTCTGAAGAGACTTTATCTGCATATATGTTACAGGCGGGAATTTGGGGACCTCCAATTTTTATTTTTCTACAAATCTTACAAACAGTTGTTCCAATTATACCAGGTGCACTAACAAGTATTGCTGGAGTTTATATTTACGGAAATATTATTGGGAATGTCTACAATTACATCGGTATTATTATCGGTTCAATTATCGCATTCTATCTTGCTCGTCAATACGGTCAACAATTCGTAAAATCAATGGTAAGTGAGAATACTTATAATCGCTATATTAATTGGCTGGACAAAGGTAAATGGTTTGACTACTTTTTTGCTTTTATGATGTTCTTCCCGGTTTCTCCGGATGACTTTTTATGTATGTTAGCCGGTTTAACAAAGATGACATATAAAAAGTTTATTATTATTATCTTGGTTTTTAAGCCCTTCACATTAGCTGCTTATACCATCGGTTTAAGATTCATCATTGATTGGTTCTGGGCATTCTTTAAATAAGCAAATACCCCTGAGAATTTCTCTTCTCAGGGGTTTCTTGTTTTAATAATCTTTTTTGAATACTTGAACAGTTGCAATCACAATCCCACTAATAAATACACTTAAAGCCAATAAAATGCCAGCAAGCAATAATGGGTTTTTACTTAAGCTTCGTAACCATCCAACAAAAGTGCTTGTATCCTCATCATTAAAGGACAATACACCTTCATTTTTTACTTCAGATGTTGTTGTAGCTTCTTCAGTTGTTGTTTCTTCTACTACCTTAGTAACCTTATGTACATTACTTTTAATCGCTTTTGTTAAAGTTGGAAAAGTATTTTCAACGATAATCTCATCGCCAACTAACTTATAGGTTGGTTTTGAATCGCCTTTGGTAATAGCTTTAATATCTTTTTCTACTTTAATTTTTTGACCATTAATTTCATGAACTCCAGCTTTTAAAACTGTTTCTTCATGATATTCCGTAAATGCCTTTTCTAAAATAGCATTTCCAAATTGAGCTCTATAATACACGCTAGTATTATAATCACTCCAACTACCTACTCCCATTAAGACTTCGATTACTCGTCTGCCCTTTTCTTCGGCTGTAATAACATGATTCAAAGCAGCATTAGGAGAAGATCCTGTTTTAAAACCATCAACATGGAAATATCCTTGATTCATTCCGCTTGCTAATTGGTTTAGTGTGTAGAATGTTTCTTCTACTACTGTTCCTTCCATTGTAGTCACCGCTGGTTCTCTGGTGATTTCAAGAAATTCTGGGAAATTTTTTAAGAAATAATAGGATAACGTTGCTAAATCCCTAGCAGTCGTTTGATTATACTCATCCGGAACACCTTCCACTGTGTATAATCCACGAAAGGAAGACACTACTGCTCCACTTGGATTATAGAACTTAGAATTCGTCATACCTAGTTCTTTTGCTTTATCATTCATCATTTTAATGTATTCTTCATTCGAATGACTGATAGCATGCGAAAGCATTACAGTAGCCACATTTGAAGAAGGATACATCATTAAATATAATAAATCTCTAACTGGATATTCAATACCTGCTCTAATTTGATTATTACTAATATCATCAATTGTAGAAATAGCTCTGTCTAATTCAGTTGCTGTAATTTTGGTATCTAATGTAATTTTTCCAGCTTTAATAGCTTCATATACTAAATAAGCTGTCATCAGTTTAGTAGTACTAGCAGGATCCCAAGGCTTATCAATAGAATCACCATATAATATTTGACCAGTTTCAGCGTCGACTAAAATGGCACTTTCTGGTCGATAATACTCACTAACATCATAACCATATCTTTGAGTGATCTCGAAAATCTCATCTTCAATAGAAAGTTCTGTTGATTTTTGCTGAGTCGTTTCTTCTTTCTTCTCTGGAGCAACCGTTGTTGGTACTTCTTCTGTTTCTTCCACAACAGTCGTTTGCGAAACAGATCCTTCTGTCGTCTCCTCCGCTAAAATGGGTGCTAAACTAGTTAATACAAAAGAACAACTCAATACTCCAAGTAGAAACTTTAAATTTCGTTTATTCATCACTATCCTCCTTACAATCCATTTTATTTTACTAAGAATTTCTTAAGTTTTCAAATAGAAATAAGAAAAAACGTAACAATCTTGTAATCGTTACGAAATTTGCTTCCAACTTTTCTCTATTGTATTTATTAATTTGTTGAATCTTTCAATACGTCTATCTACTATTGTAAAAATTAAAACATTCTCATCATCTAATTCAAAAGTCCCAATAATAATTCCCATCTTTTGTAGTTCTTTTGAAATACACTCAAAAAATTCCACTAAAGAGAGATGGTTACAATGACTTAATCGTTCATCAAGAGAAATTTCCTTTAGCTGTTTTAGCTGTTTGAGATTTTTCATAACCGCCTCAATATTATCTCTCCAGTATATTCTTCTCGCAAAAGATTCTTTTTCTAAAGTCAATAGAAGAATCAACCAATAATCATCCAACAATTCCTCATGAAGAATATCAGAATCCTCATTCCATTCATCACAATCTCCTTGGAACTCTTCCAACAAAAGTCTAGGATCCTCAAAATAATTTTCTAATAATTCTTTTACAGTCTGGTTATGATCTGTGATAATTTCCGAAATTTGGAAATAACAATCTTCATTGGAATCACTATCCACTTCGACAGTTTCACTATCAAGTGTCTCTTCAAATTCGAATTCATCTTTTCTTTGACTCTTACGATTAAATAACCACATAATTTTCCTCCTTTTATGGAGTTCTTTAGATTAGTATAACAAACAATTTTCCAAGAATAAATATCAAATTAAAAAAGCAGAAAGATTTCTCTTTCTGCTTAACAATCTGTTTAAATAGAATCCCCATTAAAAATAGAGTTTTTTACAATCACATAATCCACTTTACGAATGGCTTCAATATCTTTTCCGCCTGCATATGAAATTGATGATTGCAAATCTTGTTGCATTTCAATTAAAGTATCTTGAAGCAATCCCTTATATGGAACGACAATTTTTTTCCCTTCCACATTTTTACGTTCCCCTTTTTGGTACTCAGAAGCACTTCCGAAATACTCTTTATATAATTGTCCATTCACTTCCACAATCTTACCAGGTGACTCTTCATGTCCCGCAAAAAGTGAACCAATCATAACCATTGTGGCACCAAAACGAATAGATTTAGCAATGTCACCATGCGTACGGATTCCACCATCTGCAATGAGAGGTTTACGAGCAGCTTTAGAGCACCAACGTAGAGCCGCTAATTGCCATCCACCCGTACCAAATCCTGTTTTAATTTTTGTAATACATACTTTACCAGGTCCAATCCCTACTTTTGTTGCATCTGCCCCAGCATTCTCAAGTTCACGAACAGCTTCTGGTGTTCCTACATTTCCAGCAATTACAAAAGTTTCTGGTAAATGTTTTTTAATATGGCCAATCATATCAATCACAGAATTTGAATGACCATGCGCGATATCTATTGTGATATAGTCAGGAACCACATTTTTTTCTTTTAATTCTAGAATGAAATCATACTCTTGCGGTTTTACACCCACACTAATAGATGAAATTAACCCATTTTCTTTCATTCGTTTTACAAATGGCAAACGACCTTCTTCATCAAAACGATGCATAATATAAAAATAGCCATTCTTCGCTAGAAATTCTGCCACAGATTCATCAATAACAGTTTGCATATTAGCTGGAACTACTGGGAGTTTGAATGTGAACTTCCCTAATTTAACGGTAGTATCGCACTCCGAACGACTCTTTACAATACATTTATTTGGGACTAATTGAATATCCTCATAATCGAATGCATTTAACTCAAACATAAACTTCCTCCTATATCGTTAATGCGTACGTAGGTAGTATACCCTATTTTCACTGATAATGCATTTGAAAGTTTCTGACATTTTTTATTTTCATAATTTTAACCAAAAACAAAAAAGGTCTGGGTTAAACCCAGACCTTTAAAAAAAATTAATCTTTACTACTACCAAATAAACGAAGGATATCTAAGAAGATATTGATAAAGTCAAGATATAATTCTAAAGCACCTAGAATGGCAATTCCTTCAAGAGCTGATTGTCCTTCGAAGTAATCATACATTCTTTTTAATTTTTGTGTATCATAAATTGTCAATATGATAAAGATGATTAAAGAAATTCCTGACATAATCCACTCTACCATTGAACTACGGAAGAAGAATAAATTAAGAGCAATTGCAATAATAAGGCCTAATAAAGCACCTAAAGCTTGTTGTCCCCAACCAGTTAAATCTTTCTTAGTTGTAAAACCTACTACTGATAGACCAACAAACAAAGCACATGTAGAAGCAAATGCTTGAACAATACTTCCTAAATCATATACAAAAGTTAATGTAAAGAATGTTAACCCTGTTAGTGCAGCATATAAGCAATACATCACTATATAGCGAATTGGATTTCCTAATTTTTCATAATCGGGTCTCATTAAAAATACAAGAACTAATTGTAATAGAATAATTCCCAACATTCCGTATCCATGTGTTGTTACCATGAAATCGTAAAATAGACTGAATAGTGCCGGAGTCGTGCTAAATAAATAAGCAACAACAGCAGAAATTGCAATTCCGCCAAACATCCATCCATAGACTTTCATGAAAAATTGATTTCTTCCTTCAATACTAGATTGAACACCATAATGATTATTTTCCATTATTTCGCCTCATTTCAATTTAATATAAATGTATTATAACATATCTTTCACTAATCCGTAAATAAATTGTTCTGGTTCAAATGGTTGCAAGTCATCCATCTGTTCTCCTAATCCAATGAATTTAACAGGAATATTTAATTCATGACGAATAGACAGAATCACTCCACCTTTTGCAGTACCATCTAATTTTGTTAAGATTAATCCAGTGATATCAATGGTTTCACCAAATTGTTTGGCCTGAACCAAAGCATTTTGGCCAGTTGTTGCATCTAAAACTAATAAAGTCTCATCTGCTCCCGTTTCAATTTCACGGGAGATGATACGATTCATCTTTTCTAACTCTTTCATCAAATTCACTTTGTTTTGAAGACGTCCAGCTGTATCGATTAATAAATAATCGAAGTTTTCTTCTTTAGCCTTCTTAATCGCATCAAAGACAACTGAAGAAGGGTCGCCACCTTCTTTACCTGCAACAACAGGAACTCCAACACGTTCTCCCCAGACTTCTAACTGTTGAATGGCTCCAGCTCGGAATGTATCTCCTGCAGCAAGTAATACTTTATTTCCTTCTTGTTTCAGTCTCCAAGCAATTTTACCAATCGTAGTTGTCTTACCAACACCATTCACACCAACGAACATTAGAACAGTTGGACGACCTTCGGCTTTTTTAAGAGAAGATAAGTTGTCTTCTCCTTTTTCATAAATATCGACCATCTTTTCGATAATCACTTCTTTGACTTGACCAGAAGTTGTAGCATTTTTTAAACGAACTTCATCTCTTAAGGCATCTGTAATCGCCAATGTCATTTCAAATCCAACATCCGAGGAAATAAATGTTTCTTCTAAATCTTCAAAGAAGTCTTCGTCAATTTCTCTAAAATCTGCAAGGAATTCGTTTAAACGATCTGAAAAACTACGACGCGTTTTCTCCATCCCTTTGTCATATTTTTCAATGACAATCGATTCCTTCTTCTCATCATGTTTAATGACTTCATCTTCACCAGTAAAGGCGCGTTTAATTCGATCAAATAATCCCATGTTTTCCCCTCACTTTACGCTTGTTTATTCATTTCTAGAATATGGTAAATGGCCTGCGCAACGCCGGACTCTTCATTGGTTGCTGTTACATATTTTGCCACATCTTTGACTTCTTTTGAACCATTGCCCATGGCTACTGGATAACCGACAACTGTTAACATTGGTAAGTCATTTTCCTCATCACCACATGCTGCCATTTCATCCAGCGAAATTCCTAGAATTTCTCCTAACATCTTTAAGCCATTTCCTTTTGAAACATGTTTTGGAACGACTTCTAACAAGAATGTCCTTGATTTCATACAGTTGAAACGTTCAAAGAATTCTTTTGGTAATTTTGCAATTCCTTCATCCAAGATGTCTTGAGCGATACAAAGAACGGCTTTATTAAAGATATGTCCTTCTTCAAATTCTTCTGGATTCTTTTGTTCAAAGGTAATTGGATGTGGTAATGTATTATAAATTGACGGACGTCCTTTCGGAGGTGTTGGCTCGTAAGCTCTCACCGTATCAATCATAACTAATGGAAGCCCTACTTTTGTCACTTCTTCATGGCAATATTTCATATCTTCTACAGTATGCCCTGTTTCATAGACGATTTCTCCATATTTTGTTTTTTGAATCAGGCCACCATTAAAATTAATCGCGTAATCATCATCTCCCATGAGGTCCAATTCTTCAAGTAAGTGGACAATACTTACAATTGGTCGACCAGTACAAAGAACTACTTTAATCCCATTTTCTTTGGCTATTTTAATAGCTTTTCTATTTTCTTCAGTTATCTTCTTTTCACCAGTTAATAATGTTCCATCTAAATCTAGTGCAATTAATTTAATCAACTATAAAACTCCTTTAAGCATTTCTGCTTTCATTATACGCTTATTGAACGTATCTCTTATAGTATACCACAAAACAAGCCATTCGTATTAAAAAATAAGAGGTAGCGCGTATGTGCTACCTCTTACTCTTATTTCACTTCTTCTAATTCGATTCGTCAAAGTCTTCAAACTTAACGGATGCGAGTTTTGATACCCCAGATTCTTGCATGGTTACTCCATACAATACATCGGCTTCTTCCATCGTACCACGACGGTGCGTAATCACGATGAATTGCGTACGGTTTGTAAATTCTTTTAAGTAACGACCGTAACGCGCTACGTTTGCTTCATCCAGTGCGGCTTCAACCTCGTCGAGTAAGCAGAATGGAACTGGCTTCACTTCTAAGATTGCAAAGAGTAATGCAATCGCTGTGAAGGCACGTTCTCCACCAGAAAGTAAGCTGAGTGATTGAAGCTTCTTACCTGGTGGTTGAGCAATAATCTCAATTCCTGTTTCGAGTAAGTTCTCTGGATCTGTTAATTCAAGTGTTGCACGTCCACCACCAAATAAACGTGGGAATGTGCGCTCAAATTGGGTACTTACCCCATCAAACGTTGTCTTGAAGCGAGTTGTTACCTCTTGATCCATTTCTGTAATGGTTTCTTCTAACGTTTGTTTTGCTTCAAGTAAATCTTGTTGTTGCGCTGTTAAGAATGTAAATCGTTCTTGTACCGCTTCAAACTCTTCAATCGCCAACAAGTTTACAGCACCCATTTGTTCGATTTGTTGTTTTAGGCTACGAACGAGTTTCGAAGCTTCTTCAATCGACATATCAAGTGTTGTTTTGGCAATCGCTGCTTCAAACGTTAATTCGTATTCTTCACTCAAGTACGTCAATTTTTGGTCAATTGAAATTTCGAAACGATTCGCTTTCGTTTCTAATCGTGTTTGATTTTTCAACTGACCTTGTAATTGATGTTGCGCTTGCGTTCTAGCAGCTTCTGATTGTTTTACATGAATTTCTAGTGCTGAACGCTCATCACGTAATTCCTTAATCAGTATATCGAATTCGTCCACTTGAGCTTTTAACGCATCATACTCTTCTTGAATCTTCGCGTAAATCGCCTCATCTTCCTCTTGATTACGAGACTGTTCCGATTTCTTAGAATGTAATAATTCAATTTGATCTTCTAAACGAGTTTTTTGAAGTTTTGTTTGATGAATTTCACGTTTTTCTTGGTTAAATTGCTCTTGTACACGAGCACGATTTGTGCCAAGTTCTTGCAATTCTTTTTGTTTTTCTTGAATTTGTTGAGTTTTATCCTCATTCGATAATTGAAGGTAATCCAATTCTTTTTTCAAGGATGCATTTGCTTTTTGAAGAGCCACTAATTTCTCATGGTTTTCAACGTATTGTTCTTCCAATTGCTCATATGCTTCAATGAGTTCATCCATTTCAAATTGGTTTGCTTGTTGAATACGTTCGTGTTTTTGAACTTCTTCAAGCGCAAATCTTGATTGGAATTCTAGTTGGTTGAGGGTTTGTTCCAACTGAGTATGACTCGCATTTAATTCGCGATACTCTTCTTCTAGCTTGTTCTTTTCAGCTGTCACTTTTTGGAACTGTGCTGACAATTTTTCGTATTCAGCCTTTGCTTCTTCGAATTGCTTCGTCACTGTTTCTAACTGACTGTTACGTCGAACGAGTGATTGTTGTCCAGAATTCTTAGAAGCTCCCCCTGTCATCGAACCACCTGCGTTTACGACATCCCCTTCAAGTGACACAATACGATAGCGATAACCAAGTTGTTTCGCTAATTGTTGCGCTACTTGCAAGTTTGTTGTTACAAGCGTTGTTCCAAGTAAGTTTTTGATAATAGATGCAAATTTATTATCTGTTGAAACAAGTTCACTTGCGATACCAATAAAGCCGTCTACCTTTTTCGCTTGATTGAACACCGCATCTGGTATTTGTTTTTCTTTAATAATCGATAATGGTAAGAATGTTGCGCGTCCTAGACGATTCGTCTTCAAATACGTAATCGCTTTTGCAGCAGCCTTCTCGTCTGTTACAACGATATGTTGGCTCGTCGCTCCTAGCGCGATATCGATGGCTGTCGTTAATTGTTCATCTACACGAATGAGTTCTGCTACTGAATTGACAACACCTGGCAATTCTGATTTATGCTTTAGAACTTCACGAACGCCTTGATAGTAACCAGCATAATCTTCAGATACTTGTTTCAAGCTTCGAACGGTCGCTTGTAATTGTTGAAGATGTCGTTCCTTTTCCATCCCTTCATTAGAAAGAATAGAGTGTCGCTCATTGATTTTTGATAATTTTTCTTTTAGAGCTAGAAGCTGTTTTTCAGAACTTGCTTTTTCTTTTGTGAGTTCTTCAATCTTTTCAATGAATTGATTTGCTTTTTCTTCTAAAGCTCGATGTTCTTCATCAAAGGAATCAAAACGCTCTGTCATTTTTTCTTGAGTGTTTTGGTTTACTTCCATAGACTTCTCAAGGTTCTTCTCTTGGTTGAGTAAACGTGAGATTTCTTGTAATTGCTCAATATAACGATTTTGAAGCTCTTTAACGCTTTCCTCGTTACTTTGACTTAATTGGTCTAATTCTTCGACTAATTGACTCCAAGCATCTTCTACGTTCTTTAATACAACCTTACGTGCTACTTGATTCTTTTCAAGAAGAGTTAATTTTGCTTCCACTTCTTCTAACTCACGAATCGCAGCAGCTAGTGCTTCTTGATTTTCCTCATCGCTACGTTCTGCAAATTGGCGACGTTGCTCGAAGACTTTACGTTGACCATCGAGTTGCTCTACTTTTTGGATTAATTCTACGTATTCTTCTTGTTTTGCATCGAGGTCTTCATTACGGGCTTCAAGTTTTTCTTGATTTTCCTCGATGTCCAATTGAAGGCTTTCTAATGTTGCTTCTGTTTGCGCTAATTGCTCTTGCAGTTGCTCTACTTCTTGAAGAGCTACTTTCCACTGAGCGTTTAATGTTTCAATTTCGACTGCTAAAAGAGCGGTTTCCACATCTTCTAACTGTTCTTTCTTAGAAACGTAAGCAATCGCCTTTTCGCGTTGCTCTTCTAGTGGTGCTAATTGGCCTTCAATTTCATGAAGAATATCTTCCACACGATTCAAGTGATCTTGTGTTTGATTCAATTTACGTTGCGCTTGATTTTTACGGTCTTTGTATTTTAACACTCCAGCCGCTTCTTCGATAATCATTCGACGTTCTTCAGGCTTTTCATTAAAGATTTGTTCAACTTTCCCTTGAGAAATCAATGCAAACGAATCTTTACCTAACCCTGAATCCATCATTAAATCTGTAATGTCTTTCAAACGTACTGGTTTCTTGTTAATTAAGAAATCACTTGCCCCATTACGATTCAAACGACGCGTTAACACGACTTGTGTTTGATCCGTTGCCAACACTTTGTCTTCGTTGTTGATATACAGATTAACTTCGGCAATATTCACTGGTTTTCTTGTTTGAGAACCTGCGAAAATAACGTCATCCATCCGTTTCCCACGTAAACTCTTAGCAGATTGTTCCCCAAGGACCCACTTAATCGCTTCAGAAAGATTAGACTTTCCACTACCATTAGGTCCTACAACCGCAGTCACGCCTTTATCGAATTCAATTGTTGTCTTATCGGCAAATGATTTAAATCCCGACATTTCAATTTTTTCTAATTGCATGCTTTAACCCTTTCTTTCTATGAAAGTGAACTCTTTGTTAGTTCTTCCATAGTCAATTTTGCGGCCATTTGCTCGGCTGCTTTCTTAGTCTTGCCGCTCGCAGTCTTGTATTTTTTTCCATCCACAATTAATTGAACAGTAAAAATTTTATCGTGCGAAGGTCCTTCTTCTTTAACTAATTCATAGCGGATTTGTACCGGACCATTTTGTTGCAAGTATTCTTGTAACTCTGTTTTGAAATCAGTAATTAGTTCATATCGTCCATTCTTAATTTTAGGGATAACAACTAGATTAAGAAAACGCTGAACCTCTTTCACTCCTTTATCAAGATATAGTGCCCCGATAAAAGCTTCAAATACGTCACATAAAATAGCAGGCTTCTCACGTCCGCCGCTAAGTGTTTCGCCTTTTCCAAGCAGCAAATACTCATTCAAAGAACATTCCTTCGAAAGCAAAGACAAGCTATCCTCACAAACGATTTGAGCTCGTAGTTTCGTTAATTGTCCTTCTTGAAAGTGTGGAAATTGTCGAAAGAGCCAATCGGAAATCGTTAATTCTAAAACAGCATCTCCTAAAAATTCAATACGCTCATTATAGATTCCCTTCATTTCTTTATGTTCATTTGCATACGAAGAGTGAGTCATCGCTTCCATAAGCAATGCCTCGTTCTTAAATGAAATATCGAACTTCTCTTTTAAAATTTTTGAGAGTGTTTGTATCTCCTTCATGATGGCCTCCTGAAAAAATCCTTATCTTTAACATTATACGAGTTTTAGGGTTGGATTACAAATGTACTCCACAATAAAACGGCTTGATTCATAGGTTCAAGCCGCTTTATGAATATTATTTACGATAGCCTTTGACACAATATTGATTTTTTTCTTCGTCAAAATTTAATGATTCTACGAGGGTACGTTGTTGAAGTTGATTTAACTCTTTCGTCTCCGTCACTTCTACCCATTCTTCGTAGTATGTCATTTGTGTTTTGACTTGTTCTTTTAAAAATTCTTTTAAACGTTCAATATCCGCATCATTAACTGCAGATATTTGAATAGAAGGATAAAGATTCGGTTGAAATTCGCCTTCAATCAAATCTGTCTTATTATAGACTGTCACCATCGGAATTTCTTGCATTTCCAAGTCATTGACTAAGTCTATTACTGTCTTTTCATGTAAGGAAAACTGCGCATTTGACGCATCCACCACATGAACTAATAAATCGACATCTGCACTTTCTTCGAGTGTGGATTCAAACGCATGAATCAATGTCGGTGGTAACTCTTGAATGAATCCTACAGTATCTGTTAACGTCACTTCAAAGTTCGGGAACAAGTCCACTTGTCTTGTTAATGGATCAAGAGTCGCAAACAATTGATTCATTTGATATGTGCCAGCCTGTGTTAACTGATTTAAAATTGTAGACTTCCCAGCATTCGTATACCCGATTAATCCAAGTTGGAATCCATTAGAACTTTTTCTCTTCTCTCGTGAACGTTCACGATGTTTTTTGATTTGTTCTAGCTGTTCTTCGATATCTTGGATTTGCTTACGAATATAACGTCTATCTGTTTCTAAACGCGTTTCCCCTGGACCACGTGTACCAATTCCCCCACCTTGACGAGACAAGCCTTCACGTTGTCCAGAAAGACGAGGGAGTAAGTAGTTTAATTGAGCGAGCTGGACTTGAAGTTTCCCTTCTTTAGAGCGAGCGCGCATTGCAAAAATATCTAAAATCAATTGTACACGGTCAATAATACGACAATTAATCGTTTCATTGAGATTTTTTACCATCGAGCCAGTGAGCGATTGATAGAATACAACAAGGTCCACTTCTAGTTCGTCGACAAGATGACTGATTTCTTCGACTTTCCCTTTTCCAACAAGTGTACGTCCACTAATCGACTCACGTTTTTGTGTCACAGTAGCAACCACTTCACCCATCGCTGTATCGACTAACTGCGCTAGCTCTTGGTTCGCATATGAGAAATCCTCATCTGTTTGCGTTGTTTGCACACTTACAATTATGACGCGTTCTCTTTGTTCCATTCTATCCCTCCTCTACAAAAGCTGATAGTTCCTCTAATAGTTCTTCTTTATCTTTTGGATTCTCTAATAAATTCACCCAACGAATTTGTGGTAGTCGATTTCTAAACCAAGTTAATTGACGTTTAGCGTATCTTCTTGAATTTTGCTGAATAGACGAGATAATCGCCTCGCGCGACTGCTCGCCTTCAAAATAAGGAATCCATTCCTTATATCCAATTCCACTAATCGATTGGATATCTAGACCTTTTGATTTTTCATATAACTCTCGAGCCTCTTCTTCCAGACCAGCCTGAGACATCAGTTGTACACGCAAATTGATGCGCTCATATAGAAGTGCTCGGTCTGTATTTAAACCAATAATAAACGCATCATAGTGCGACGTCTTTTGAATTTCTAGGCTTGAAAACTTCTTACCTGTCGCATGTATCACTTCTAGCGCACGAATCACGCGTCTAGGATTATTCACCGAAATCTTGGCAGCCGCCTCAGGATCTACTGCATTCAATTCATTCCAAAGCACTTCTGAACCTTTTTCTTCCAGTTCTTTTTCTTTTAATAAACGATAGTCCGGATCATTCGAACCCTCGCCGCTATAATGGAATCCATATAATAGGCCTTCGATATAGAGTCCTGTTCCACCAACGATAATCGGTAGTTTTCCACGACTCGTAATGTCTGCAATAGCTGCTTCGGCCTTCTCTTTAAAGTCACTTGCAGTAAAAGGTTCATCCCACTCACAAATATCAAGCAGGTGGTGAGGAACGCCTTCTTTTTCTTCCTCAGTAACTTTTGCTGTCCCAATATCAAGACCTTTATACACTTGAAGCGAATCTCCATTAATGATTTCGCCATTGAAGTGTTTTGCTAGTTCAACACTGAGAGCTGTTTTTCCTACCGCGGTTGGTCCCACGATAATCATAATTTTTGGTAGCTTATCGCTCATAGTTCTCCTTTAATTGTAACGCCTTTTGCGGATAGTCCGTAAAAATGGCTTCAATCTGTAGTTCAAAGCAACGGTTAATATCTGTATCTTCATTCACAGTCCATACACGTAAAGGTAATTGATTCGTATTCCATTCAAGCGTCCAATCTAGTAACTTCAAATCAGGATGATACGATTCTTTTTCAAGCATCGCGTCACCTTTATTTGCCCACTCGACTGACTCAAACAGAAGTCCAATTTCTTGAACTGGCTTCATCTTTTTGAGCTCAACTAGTGTATATGGATTAAAGCTAGAATAGACAATTGCAAATGGCCAAGACTCTGTAACTTGGAGCTCGAGACATTTCTCAACAAGTCCTTCATATTGAATAATATCTGTTTTTAGCTCGATATTTAATTGCCCGTTAAAGTTCAATTCTTTTAATAAGTGAAGTACTTCGTCTAACGTTGGAATCTTTTCACTGGCAAATGTCGCATTAAACCAACTACCGGCATCCATTGCTTTGATTTCTTCTAGCGTTAAGTTTCTGATTTCTCCAGTACCATTGGTTGTGCGGTCAACTGTTTCATCATGTATAACAACTAAATAGCCGTCTTTTGTTAAATGGACATCGAGTTCAATCCCATCACTTCCAACACGCACTGCTTCTCTAAAAGATGCGAGTGTGTTTTCTGGATGAGTCCCTTTACTTCCTCTATGTGCAAAGATTTTTGTCATTTGCGTTCACCTTCTGCTCGTGTATCATTTTCCTGTTTTATTGCGTTTGAAATTTGTAATAATTCTTTAGCATTCTCAAGTGTTAATGCTGTAATCGTCGTACCTGAAAGCATACGTGCAATCTCTTCTGTACGTTCTGCTTCATCCATCACTTTCAGAATCGTATGCGTACGTTCGCCTTCTTCCACTTTTTCAATATGAATATGCGTATCGGCCATACTTGCCACTTGTGGTAAATGCGTAATACTCAACACTTGAGCGTATTCTGAAATGTAGTGCATCTTCGAAGCAATCGCCTGCGCTACACGTCCGCTGATACCAGTATCCACCTCGTCAAAAATAATCGTTCCAACGAGTTGTTCTTTCGTGAAGATAGACTTCATCGCTAATGTAATACGCGACAACTCTCCACCAGAGACAATCTTGCTTAGAGGCTTCAATGGTTCCCCTTTATTCGTTGAAATGTAAAACTCAACGATGTCAACCCCTGTTTCAAGTAAGGCTTCAGTTGTCTCAAATTGAATAGAAAATTGCGCATTCTCCATGTAGAGACCGTGCAATTCGCTCACAATATCGGCTTCTAAGCGTTTGGCCACTTCACGACGAATACTTGAAATCTTCTCTGCAATCGCAAAGGCTTCAATAGTTGCTTTCTTCAACACTTTTTCTGTTTCAGCAATCAATGCTTCTTTATTTTCAATCTTATTCAAAGCGTCTCTAGCTTTATCTTGGAAGGCTAGAATTTCTTCTGCATCATCTCCATATTTACGTTTTAATTGATAGTAAACATCAAGGCGCTCTTCAATAAAAGCAAGGCGTTCTTCATCAAATTCTGCATTTTCGATTTCATGACGAATCGCACTTGCAGCATCTTGCAGTTGATAGTAAGCCTCGCTCATTTGCGTAGAAAGTGTCTTAAAGCTTGTTGAAATTAACTCTAAGCTTTCCACTTCACGAGTAGCTTCTCCGATGGCATCAACGCTTGAAAATTCATCACCTTCAAGTGCACCTAGAGCTGTCTGAAGAGCAGTTTGGATTTTTTGGAAATGCGTAAAGTATTCTTTTTCTTCGCTTAACTGCTCTTCTTCACCCACATAAATATTGGCTTCTTCGATTTCTTGAAGCTGAAATTTCAATAGATCCACGCGTTGTGCATCTTCTTTTTCTGCCGTCTGTAGGGCTCTTAGTTCTTGTTTAGCTACTACGACTTTTGCATAAGCTTCATCGTACTCCGCCAACAATGGGCCCATTTGTTGGTGTGCGAATTCATCTAATAGCCCTAAGTGTTTTTCTTCGTTTAATAATAAGAAATGCTCATTTTGGCCATGAATATCGATTAAGTAAGGTCCGATTTGTTTGAGGAGCGCAACAGTCGCTAACTGTCCATTAATACGGCAGTTTGATTTTCCATTTTGCAATAATTCACGTTGAATCATTAATTCATCTTCAACGACTTCAACCCCGAATTCTTGAAGCTTTTCAACAACGGCTGGATCCTCAATTCGGAATACCCCTTGAATCAAGGATTTTTCTTCACCATAACGAATCATTTCAAGCGATGCACGTTCACCAATTAATAGGCCCACCGCATCAATAATAATCGATTTCCCAGCGCCCGTTTCCCCGGTTAAAACCGTCATCCCTTTTTCAAACGTACACTGAACTTCTTCGATAATGGCAAAATTCTTAATATAAATCTCTTGAATCAAGTTCGTCACCCTTTACTTTTTTAATCGTTGCGCTTCTTTAACCGTCTCACGAGCGAGTTCTTCAAATGAACGAACCTCACTTGAAGCCGTATTTCTTAAATGCGCTAAAAATTCAATATTTCCACTTCCACCAGTGATTGGTGAATACGTTACTTTTTCTACAGTAAATCCGATTTGTTCACTGAAGCTTAAAATATCCACTAATACATCCTCATGGACTTTTGGATCGCTGACAATTCCTTTTTTCCCAATGCGTTCACGACCTGCTTCGAATTGCGGTTTAATCAATACAAGCACGTCGCCACCTTCTTTTAGAATTGGTTTTAATGGCGGTAAAATCAGTTTCAACGAGATAAACGACACGTCGATGGATGCTACATCCGGTTGCCCTTTTGTGAAATCATCTGGTGTAGCGAAACGAAAATTCATTCGCTCCATCACAACAACACGCTCATCTTGGCGTAGTTTGTAATCTAATTGGTTATAGCCCACATCGAGTGCGTAACTTTGTTTAGCACAGTTTTGTAAGGCCGCATCTGTAAATCCACCAGTTGAAGCACCAATATCAAGTAAAATCTTTCCATCGACACTAACATCGAATTCTTTTAAGGCTTTTTCTAATTTCAAGCCGCCACGAGAGACGTATTTTAACGGTTCTCCTTTAATCATCAATGAACTCGTTACAGGAATTTTCTCCCCTGGTTTATCGTATCGGTTATGATTCACTGCATCCACAATCTGTCCTGCCATGACAAGACGTTTTGCTTTTTCTCTGGAATCCGTCAATCCTTGTTGGACGACCAGAATATCCACACGTTCTTTTTCCATTTGTTACTCCTATATTTCTAAATACGTTAAAAACTCAATGAGAAGAGCCATTGTTTGTTGGTTTTCTGACGTAAATGCCACTTCTTCCAATGCACGTTTACAAGACGAAATTTCGCTTGCTAAGGCTTCTTTCGCACCTTCAACACCTAATAGTCCCGGATACGTATTTTTACTTAGTTCAGAATCCTTACCTGTTTCTTTCCCAGTTTGTTCACTTGTCCAACATACATCTTGTAAGTCGTTTTGAATTTGGAATGCTAGGCCAAAGTGTGTTGCATAAGAAACAAAAGCTTCTTTCATCTTAGCATCATCGACAAAAAGATTCCCAAGACGAACAGCAGCTAGTAGTAACTCGCCGGTTTTCTCACGATGGATTTCTTTCATTTGTTCGAGAGTAATCGTCACTTCTTCACTAGCAATATCTTTCATTTGGCCAGAAATCATGCCGCTCATACCAGAAGCACTCGATAAAATCTTCACTGCTTCTACTAATTGACGAGCTTCCAAGTTGGCATTTGCAGCTACCTCAAATGCTAATGTCAGTAATGCATCGCCTGCTAAAATTGCAGTGGCTTCATCAAACGCCTTATGCACAGTTGGACGACCGCGACGCAAATCATCATCGTCCATTCCCGGTAAGTCATCATGAATAAGGGAATACGTATGAATCATCTCTAAGGCACATGCTAAGTCTAACGCGGCTTTATTTGTCGATGTTCCAGCAGAACCAACTGCAAGCGTTAAGAGTGGTCTAATGCGTTTCCCACCGGACTGTACCGCATAAAGCATGGCTTCTTTTAGGCGAGCTTCTGTTGGTCTTTCTTCAATGAGCTTTGTTAAGTGGTTAGCTACATCTTGTTGAAGTTGTTGAATGACAGACTTCACCATAGGACTATGCCTCTTTTCCTTCTGCATTCACTGTAATCATTGCGCGAACTGTTTCTTCTGCTTTTGTTAATGTTTCATTACAAAATTGACTAAGTTCCATTCCTTCTTTAAATTTATCTAATGCTTCATCAAGTGGAACATTTCCACTTTCTAATTGTCTTACGATTTGTTCTAATACAGACATTGCTTCTTCAAATTTTAATGTTTTCTTCGCCATTATAAACTCTCCTTATTCTTTTCATTAACGGTCGCATTTACAAGACCATCACTTAACCGAATCTCGATTTCTTCATTATTTTCAATTTGTTCTACCGAATTTACGATTGTTCCATTTTTAAACACAATACCGTATCCTCGTGTCATAATTTTTAATGGACTGAGTAAATCCAATTTCTCTACTAGTTGGTGGAACCTAATTTGCTTATCCTGCAAGTAGTTTTGATTACTATCAAGTAATTGCTTTTGTATCCATTCAAGTTTTTGCTTTTGTTGAATTAACAATTGTTCTGGTGAAACTAATTGCAGACGGTGCGTAAATTGCATCGACTGTTGTTTTGCCAGGTGGAGTCTTTGTTGCATCCCTTGCATCAACTTCAATCGTAATTGATCTACTTGCTGTGCATACACTTCATACATGCGTTCTGGTTTTACAAAAATACCAGACTTTTCTAGTTTACTTAATAACTCTTTCCTTGTATTTAACTGGTTAAGTATCGTTGTTTGCAAGCGACCCGTTAAGTTTCCAAGTGTTAAATGGATGTCATTGAGTACCGGTGTCGCGAGCTCAGCTGCGGCAGTTGGTGTTGCTGCACGTTGGTCCGCGGCAAAGTCAATTAAAGTCGTATCTGTCTCATGTCCTACACTTGAAATGATTGGAAGGGCGAATGAAGCAACACGTCTTACAACAGGTTCTTCGTTAAAGGCCCATAAATCTTCGATGGAACCTCCACCACGACCAATAATAACCACATCAGCATCCGACTGTTCTACTAAGTCTAAATTTTTAAGAATGCTTGGAACTGCGTGCACTCCTTGGACCACTGTTGGATATAACACGAGTTGCGCAATCGGGAAACGGCGAGCAACTGTTGTTTGAATATCTCGAATAACGGCACCTGTATCACTCGTTAAAATCGCAATTTTCTTTGGAAATACAGGAATCGGTTTCTTCGGTCCAGAGAATACTCCTTCTTCAGTTAATTTTTTCTTCAACTGTTCATAGGCTTGATAAAGAGCTCCTACCCCATCTGGTTCCATGTGCTCAATAATCATTTGATATTTCCCAGATTTCTCATAGACAGTAACGCGACCAATCACAAGAACCTTCATTCCTTCTTCGGGTTGGAATTGAATTTTCTTATAGGCGCCTTGGAACATCGTTGCTGCGATAATCGCATTTTCATCCTTTAAGTTGAAATACTTATGTACACTATTTTTATTAAAGTTCGAAATTTCTCCCGTCAAATAAACACGGTCTAAGTGCGGATCACGGTCAAATTTAGTTTTAATATACTTCGTCAACGCGGTGACGGTTAAGTATTCTTGTTCCATGTCCTACTCCTTCTTACTTTTTGCATTTTTTACGGTTTGAGCTAGTAACATCGCAATGGTCATTGGCCCTACTCCACCAGGTACTGGTGTAATCGCACTTGTTAGTGACGCTACATTTTCAAAGTCAACGTCTCCGCAGAGTTTTCCTGCTTCATTACGATTAATCCCAACATCAATCACAACGGCTCCCTCTTTTACAAAGTCTTTTGTAACGAGTCCTGCTTTCCCTACTGCACTAATGAGAATATCAGCGCGTTTTGCCACTTGCTCTAGATTTTTTGTACGGCTATGACAAACTGTGACCGTCGCTCCGTGGTTTAATCCTAATAGTGCCATTGGACGGCCAACAATTGTACTTTGACCGATGATCACCATCTCTTTTCCAACAAGGTCAATATTGTATTCTTTGAAGAATTCCATTATTCCTTGTGGGGTACATGGAACAATCGATTCATCCTTTTGTAGTAACTTCCCTAAGTTCACTGGATGAAAACCATCCACGTCTTTTTCAGGAACAATCGCTTCTAAAACAGCATCTGTATCGATATGCTTTGGCAGGGGTAATTGTACCAAAATCCCATGAACTTTAACGTCTTGATTGAGCTTATTTACGTATTCTAATAACTCTTCTTGTGTCGTTTCTTCACTGAGGCGAATCACGTTTGAATGAATACCCACTTCTGAAGAAGCACGTTCTTTATTGCGCACGTATACTTGGCTAGCTGGGTCTTCTCCAACAAGAATAACGGTTAGTGAGGGTGTGACTCCACTCTTAGAAAGTTGTTGTACTTCCTGTTTTAGTTCTTCTCTTATTTTTCCAGCTAATGCTTTCCCATCTAGAATTTGCGTCATAGAAGTCTCCTTTTTCAAAAAATATATGTAATATTGATAAAAATAAAATATGTATGGTGGAATTAACAAATGTGTGAATTAACATATATGTTAATTTTTTGGGTGTAATCAAGGGATTGTGCTCTGACTTAAACGCAGTGGTTTATTCGCTTTCTTTTCATCACTCGTGATTCAAGAAAGTCTAATAAACTGTGTGAACGAAAGACTACGAAGCAGAATATTCTCGCACTGTGAGAATATTCTTAGCTTCTGTCTTTCTGCTTCACATCCAGTAGTTGAGTTCAGGCTCATAGCTTTCGCGTTCCTTTCCGACAATTATCCGCACGTCCGTAGCGGACGCTTTCGTTAATTTCGGTAAAGGGTCGAAAGCTGACCACTCGCCCTCACATCCTGAAGTTGAGTTCGGCTTCGCAGAAATCGCGTCCACTTCCCAAACCATACGCACATCGTCTTTAACGATGCTTGCGTTGGTTTGGTCCAGTGGTCGATTTCTTACCGCGAAGACTCACATCCTATTTTTAGTTGAGCTCGAAAAGGCATAGGCTCAAGCCTTTCGAGGTTAGTCCGCACGGTCTTCTAGACCGCTTACGGCCAACCTGCAAACCGTCATCGCCTATAAGCGCCTTTTCTCGCATCCTGTTTTAAAAAAGAGTCTGAAACGTTTGCTTCAGACTCTCCTCTTAGAATCTTACCCATTTACAAAGTTTGATAAGATACCATTAATAAATTTCGCTGATTTTTCATCACTGTAAGTTTTGGCAATTTCAATTGCTTCGTTTAACGCTACAGTTTGTGGAACTTCTAATTCTGGAGAAGTCATCTCAAAGATTGCTACTCGCATGATGATCAAGTCTAAACGTACAATACGATTTAATTTCCATCTCTTAGAGTGTTTTTCAATTAATCTATCAATCTTTTCGAGATTATTTTGTACTCCTCTTACTAATGCTATGCTGTAAGTAATTTCCGGAACTTCGTTTAATAAATCTTCTTCCGTAATTGCATCGCTAGAATAAGGTGAATCTTCTGAGCATTCCAACGCAAGACTGAGCGCATCCACAATGTGCATTTCAGGAGTCATATCTAATTGATATAATGCTTGAATTGCCAATACACGTAGTGCTCGTCTTTTTAATGGTTTTCGACTCACTATTCATCCCCCAATTCAAATAATTCAGTTTCTTCTTGCTTAACCGGTAAAATATCATGAACATGAACATTTACTTGTGAAATAACAAGTTCACAACTGAAAAGCAATTGTTCTTTAATTTTGTTTTGTAATAATAATGCTGTTTTAGGAATTGAAACCCCATAGTCTACGTTTCCGTAAATATCGATCACAAAGGCACCATTTTCCTCTGTTAAATATGCCCCTTTAGATAGTTCTTTCCCGCCAAAAATGGTATTTAATAAACCAGGAACAGGATAAAATCCTTTTACTTGTGCAGCAACAATCCCTGCAATACTTTCAATTACTTCAGGCGCAATTTCAATCGCTCCTAGTTCTTTATCTTTAGAATATTTCTTCATTTGTTCCATTTTGTAACCTCCTTTTTTACTAGAAAATTACTCTTTAAAAGATTTTCTCAGTCTCATTTAGTTTACCATGAAACAGGTATTCTAACAACTACAGTCCATTTTAAAGGATGATTAATTCACGAGGAACTTGTTGAATGACTTCTCCGCCAGTTTCACTGATAATAATGTCATCTTCAATACGTACACCACCCACACCTGGAAGATAAATTCCTGGTTCATTTGTAATCACATTTCCTGGTACAAATGCTTGTGTTGCAATGCGAGAAACATTTGGTGCTTCATGGATTTCAAGACCGATACCATGTCCTGTTGAGTGAGTGAAGTATTCTCCATATCCACGACTAGCGATATAATCACGAGCGATTTTATCTAATTCAACCCCTGTTTTACCAGGACCAGCTGCTTCGCTTACTTTTAATTGAGCTTGCAAGACAACATCGTGAATTTCTTTTAATTTGTCGATGGGTTCACCAACTGCGATTGTTCTTGTCATATCTGACACATAACCATTGTAGTAGCAACCAAAGTCTAGTGTTACTAAGTCTCCAGTTTCAATCACTTTCGCACTCGCAACTCCGTGAGGCATTGAAGAACGAACCCCACTTGCAACGATTGTATCAAATGAAACTCCTGTCGCACCTAATCCACGCATATAGAAATCTAATTCATTTGCCACTTGGATTTCAGTCACACCTGGTTTGATGAAATCTAAAATGTGTAAAAATGCTGCATCTGAAATACGACAAGCTTCACGAATCGTTTGGATTTCTCCAGCGTCTTTCACTTCACGAATTTTTTCGACAATGTTTTGTGTTGGAATTAATGCTGTATCAAATGCATCTTCAAAAATTTCTAATTGAGAAACTGAAACATGGTCTGCTTCAAATCCAACAAATTTTAAATCATTTTCGCGAATGATTTTTTCAAACGCTGGAACCCAACCTGTTTTGTGTTCAATCACATGAAATCCTTTTGCTTGTTGTTGAGCTTGTTGTGTGTAACGAGCGTCGGTAACAAAATAAGCATCTGTTAATGTGATTAATGCAAACCCAGTTGTTCCAGTAAAGTTGGCTAAATAACGTAAATTGTATGGACTATAAACAATGAATCCATCAATTTCTTGTTCTTTCATGGAATTTCTTACTTTTTCTAAACGTGTCATAAACGATCCCTCCAATGAAAATGGTAACTTTAGTATAACAAAAAAGAGCCTAACAACAAAGTCAGGCTCCTTGATTTTACTCATTTTTAATACTGATTAAATCGTTCTAATCGACGAGATACAATCTCCTCTTTCGATTTCTTCATCCAAAAATCTAATTGCACTTTTAATTGCTCACGTAATTCTGATGCAATTTGTTCATTAGATTTTTTCTTCTCAAAAATCACTCGGTCAACGATTTTTTGTTCTAATAAATCATGACAAGTAAATTTCATGAGTTCAGCAGCTTGAGCAGCTTTTGATCCATCTTTCCACAAAATAGATGCAAATCCTTCAGGGGAAAGAATAGAATACATTGCGTACTCCATCATCCAAACTTCATTAGCGACTGCTAATCCTAAGGCTCCACCACTTCCACCTTCTCCACAAAGGATGGCGATAATAGGAACTTTGAGATGACTCATAATACGGAGATTATCCGCAATGGCCTCTCCAATTCCACGTTCCTCCGCAGTAGCCCCACAGAAAGCACCCGCAGTATTGATAAAGGTAACAACTGGTCGATTAAATTTTTCAGCTTGTTTCATCAATCGTGCACTTTTCCTATACCCTTCAGGATGCACTTGACCAAAATTCGTTTTAAGATTTTCTTGAAGAGTATGTCCTTTTTCCATTCCAAT
>NZ_CALHIF010000060.1 GCF_938030755.1 uncultured Granulicatella sp.
CGTGAAATTTCCCTATTACTTCGTCGTCCACCAGGTCGTGAAGCATATCCAGGGGATGTATTCTACTTGCACTCACGTTTATTAGAACGTGCCGCTAAATTAAACGATGAATTAGGCGGAGGATCTTTAACAGCCTTACCAATCATCGAAACACAAGCAGGAGATATTTCCGCATATATCCCAACAAACGTAATCTCTATTACCGATGGACAAATTTTCTTAGAAAGTGACTTGTTCTATTCAGGGGTACGTCCAGGGTTATCAGCCGGATTATCTGTATCGCGTGTTGGGGGTTCTGCCCAAATTAAAGCGATGAAAAAAGTTTCAGGTACATTACGTATCGACTTAGCAAGTTACCGTGAATTAGAAGCCTTCACACAATTTGGTTCTGATTTGGATGCGGCAACTCAACAAAAATTAAATCGTGGTAAACGTACGGTAGAAGTCTTAAAACAAGACGTTCACCAACCATTACCAATCGAGTATCAAGTATCGATTTTATTTGCTTTAACACATGGCTTATTAGATGCGATTCCAATTGATCGTATTAAACCATTTGAAAAAGCGTTATATCAACATTTAGAAAGTGAACATAGAGATTTATTAAATGAAATCCGCGATCAACATGTGATTTTGGATGAAGAGAAATTCTATAAAGTAATTGAGAATTTCAAACAAATTCATTTATTTGATCGTGTTAAATAAGCGTAGAAAGGAGAGGTGACCTGAATGACGGCTTCCTTAAATGATTTAAAGAAGAGAATTGTTTCAACAAAGAAAACAAGTCAAATCACTAGCGCCATGCAGATGGTTTCTGCAGCAAAATTAGCAAAATCTGAGCAAGCAGTGCGTCACTATCAAGACTACGCTCAAAAAATCCGTGAAGTTGTAACTCACTTACTATACGCAAATCACAATAAAGAAGTGGTTGTCGATGGAACGTCAGAAGACGGAGAAGTAGTTACTTCTTTTATCGACTATCACGATTTATTAATTGAACGTCCAGTTAAAAAGACTGGGTATTTAGTGATTTCATCTGATCAAGGACTTGCTGGGAGTTACAACTCTTCCATTTTCCAATCAACAAGAGAAATGTTAGAGTTAGACCACCAATCAAAGGATGAATATGTCATCTTAACAATTGGGGATGCTGCAAGTCGCTTCTTCAAAAAAATGGGAGTGGATGTACGTCTTGAAATTAATGATGTATCAGATATTCCAACCTTTGAAGAAGTAAGAAAGATTGTGTCAAGTGCGGTCCAAATGTTCCGTGACGGTGAATTTGATGAGTTTTACGTTTGCTATAATCACCATGTAAACGCACTGTTATCAAACTATCGTGTTGAAAAGATGTTACCAATTATCGACTTGGATGAAGACGAAGCAAAAGAGTACGAATTGGATTATATTTTCGAACCAAATAAGGAAATAATTATGGACATCTTGCTCCCACAATATGCAGAATCGCTTATTTACGGAGCCATTATCGATGCCAAATCAGCAGAACATGCCTCTCGTATGACTGCAATGAGAAGCGCTACGGATAATGCTAAAGATTTAATTAGTAACTTAACACAAGATTTGAACCAGAGACGACAAGCGCAAATTACACAAGAAATTACAGAAATTGTCGGTGGAGCAGCCGCTCTGGAAGAACATTAGGATTTTAGAAGGAGGAAAATGGATTGAGAACTGGAAAGATTTTACAAGTTGTAGGGCCAGTTGTAGACGTGGTATTTCCTTTAGAAGAAGGCGTTCCAGATATTCATAATGCATTACAAGTTGTGAAAACAGCAAATGATGGTAGCGAAAAAACGGTTACTTTAGAAACTGCTGTAGAATTAGGGGATGGTGCAATTCGTACAATCGCCATGGAATCTACAGATGGTTTGCAACGTGGCATGAAAGTAGTGGACTTAGGGCGCACAATTAGCGTTCCAGTGGGACCTGAAACACTAGGTCGTGTATTCAACGTTCTTGGAGACACGATCGACTTGAAGGAACCATTCCCAGCAGATTTCACACGACATGAAATCCATAAACCAGCACCAAAATTTGAAGAATTAAACAGTCAATATGAAATTCTACAAACAGGGATTAAAGTTATTGACCTTTTAGCACCTTATCTTAAAGGTGGTAAAATCGGTTTATTTGGTGGTGCCGGTGTAGGGAAAACCGTATTAATTCAAGAATTGATTCATAATATCGCTGAAGAGCTTGGTGGTATTTCAGTATTTACAGGGGTAGGGGAACGTACTCGTGAAGGGAACGACCTTTACCATGAAATGCAAGAATCAGGCGTATCAGCTAAAACAGCGATGGTGTTTGGACAAATGAACGAACCACCAGGAGCTCGTATGCGTGTAGCACTAACAGGCTTAACCATTGCGGAATACTTCCGTGATATGGAAAAGCAAGACGTGCTTTTATTCATCGATAACATTTATCGTTTCACACAAGCAGGATCAGAAGTATCAGCGTTACTTGGGCGAATGCCTTCTGCCGTAGGGTATCAACCAACATTGGCGACAGAAATGGGGCAATTACAAGAACGTATCAGTTCTACTAAAGACGGTTCTATTACATCTATTCAAGCGATTTACGTGCCAGCCGACGACTATACTGACCCAGCTCCAGCAACAACATTCGCTCACTTAGATGCAACTACAAACTTAGAGCGTCGTTTAACAGAACAAGGGATTTATCCAGCGGTGGATCCCCTTGCTTCAACTTCAAGTGCCCTAACTCCAGAAATTGTGGGGGAAGAACATTATGAAGTAGCAATGAAAGTACAACAAATGCTTCAACGTTATCGTGAATTACAAGACATCATTGCCATCTTGGGGATTGATGAATTATCAGATAGCGAAAAAGTTATTGTAAACCGTGCAAGAAGAATTCAATTCTTCTTATCGCAAAACTTCCACGTTGCTGAAGCCTTTACTGGACAACCTGGTTCATACGTTCCAATTAAAGATACGGTTCGCGGATTTAAAGGAATTATCGATGGTTTATATGATGATATTCCAGAAGATATGTTTCGTAACGTAGGACCAATCGAAGACGTTATTAAAAAAGCTAAAGCAGCAGGATTTGTTGGAGGAAATTAAAGATGGCTGAACATGAATTACTGGTCGTTGTCACAACACCAGAAGGAAAAGTGTATAACCATCGTTCCTATTCTGTGAGTGCCGATGCAGTCGATGGCGGAATCACCATACTACCGCATCATGCTCCCATCATGCTTCCTTTAAAAATCGGAGCACTTCGAGTGAAACGATTCTTAGAGGATTCGCCAACTGATTATATTGCAATCGGTGGTGGAGTTATGGAAGTGCGGGATAATGTCGTAACGATTATTGCCAACGTGGCTGAACGTGCAAGAGACATTGATGTGACACGTGCCGAACATGCAAAAGATAAAGCTGAAAAAGTATTAAGCGATACAAGTCGTTCAAAAAGCGATATGGATCGTGCGAAAATTGCTTTAAGTAAGGCAATCAATCGTATTGGTGTTTATAAGCATAGAAGAAAATAAAAGAGAGGATGCATGCATCCTCTCTTTTATTGTTCAGACAAAAAACTAGCAGATATTTCTGCTAGTTTTTAATTTTATAAAATTTCTTTGATGTATGATTCGATTTCTTCTTGAGGAATGACACCAGCTGATTTCTTAACGATTTTTCCATTTTTATCCGTGAAGATTAGGGTCGGAATTTCTATAATTTCGTGATACTTTTGGAAGCTTGAATCAACATCTGAGTAATAATTGAGCGAAAGAGAATGTTCTTTCAAGTATTTTTTCCCATTCTCAATCGGTTCTTTTTGACTAATCATCGCAACGCCAACAAATTCTACTTTATCTCCATATTTTTCTTTTAAAGCATTTAAGATAGGAAGTTCTTGTTGACAGTCTGGACACCAACTTGCCCAAGCATAATAGACTGTTGGTTTTCCAGTGAAGTCTTTTTCTGTTAATTTCTTTCCATTTTCGTCTTGAAATACAACATTTGCGTTAGCAGCATTACTGTTATCGGGTAAAAAATAGAAGATAGCTAGTCCTGCAACCATTAATGCTGCAAGTGCTAATAAAATTTTTTTCATAAAATCCTCTTTCTAATCTTATTCGTGTATGTCAAACACGTATTTATGTCCTTGAGTAAGGCTATGGTAGAATCCTTTACCTTCGTATAAGTGGAATACTTGAACGCCAGCAATATCTTCTTCGTTAGGGTAAACATCTTTTACGAATGGATTATCTTTTAGAACTTCCTCAAGACGTTCACGACCGATTTCTTTTACAACACCTTCGATACGAATGACTTGAATTAAGTAGTCTTCGCTCTTCATGGCAGTAATGGCAACTTTTGGGTTCTTTTGTAGTTGTTTATAGAAATTTGTTTTAGGACTGGTCATGAAGAACACACCTTTTTCATTCGCAACACCGATATGAATATGACGTGCGTGAGGTTGGTTGTTTTCATCCGCGGTCGAAATAACAGCTACATTCATTTCTTCTAAAATACTTAAAATTTCATTGACTTCCATGGTGATTTCTCCTTACCGTTTTCTTTTTATTTTATCATAGTTTGTATTATGAAAGAAGACTTGCGATTTCATCTCGAATTTGTTCAGGCGTTGTAGTCGGAGCGAAACGTTTTAAAACCGTTCCATCCTTTGCTACAAGGAATTTTGTAAAGTTCCATTTAACCTTTTCGCCGAGGAGGCCTTTAGTTTCTTTCTTTAATAGGGCAAATAATGGATGTGTTTGGGGACCATTTACCTTAATCTTACCAAACATTGGGAAAGTCGTATTGTATGTCAATTGGCAATGTGCGACTGCTTGTTCAGCAGTGAGGGGTTCTTGGCCAGCAAATTGATTACAAGGGAATCCTAGAACAGAAAAACCTTTGTCTTTGAACTCCAAATAGAGTTTTTCTAGTCCTTCAAATTGTGGGGCAAGCCCGCATCCGCTGGCTGTATTCACAATGAGTAGTAATTGTCCTTTATAGTCTTCTAGAGTAGTTACCTCTCCACTGACGGTAGGGACTTCGATTTCATAAATTGACATCTATTTTCCTTCTTTCTTAAATAAGGCCATAGTGTTTTAAACCATTCACAATGCCGTTATCTGTGTTATCCGTTGTAATAAATTCAGCAATTTCTTTTAAGATTGGAAGAGCATTTCCCATTGCCACAGGATGCTGAACAGCTTGAAGCATTTCAATATCGTTTGGACCGTCACCAAAAGCAAAGGTTTTAGCGTCTTCTTGGTTCAAATACTCTAAGAAGCGTTTGATTCCTTCCGCTTTTGAATTCCCTTTTGTAATCACATCAACTGAGTACGGTGTGTTACGAAGGAAATCAAGGTGAGGGAAGGCTTCCTTATATTTTTCTTCCGCTGGTGGAAGGCAGATGAAGAGCAGCATGTTAACCGGATTCTCTTTATAAAAATCTTCTTTTAATGCAGGGGGATTCGTGTGAATAAATCCATAAGCATCTTTTGCCCCTTCGGAGGATGCTACAAGATAAAACCGTTCGTGATTATAAGCAGTGAGCCCGTAACCATCTTCTTTTACCATTTGATGGAATTTCTCTACCGTTTCAGTTGGAATCTGCGAAGAATAGATAATCTGTTCTTGATAAAGAACCACTTGCCCGTTCATAAAAATTCCTGAGTGGATATTAGCGCTCTCCATAATATCACGTGTTTCAGCAGGAGAACGTCCTGTTGCGATAAAGGGCTCATATCCATTGCCTTTTAGTGTTTGAATGGCTTCGGCTGTGGCAACGTCCACTTTTGACTCCCCGTTTAATAGTGTTCCATCCAAATCAAAAAATACAAAACCTTTCATTCCGTCACTCCATTCGTTTAGTCTTATTTTAGTATACCATGTTTTAAAGGATTTTAATTGTAGTTCGAATTGAAAGCATTTCGCGTGAAAGAGTAGAATTATCGTAGTTTTTATGTTAAAATTGAAAAGAATTTTAGTTAAGGAGGGAATCCTTTGTACAATTTGATTTTATCACTGATGGTTGTGGTATGCTTATTATTAATTATTGTTGTTGCAATGCAACCTTCAAAAACAAATGCTGCGAATTTAACAGGTGGAGCAGAGCAATTATTCGGTAAACAAAAGGCACGTGGTTTTGAGGCATTCTTAATTCGCGTAACAGTTGTTTTAGGAACAATCTTCATGTTATTAGCATTTGCATTAGCATACATTTCATCAAAATAATAAATGTAAGTACAATTGTTCGGACATCCAACCAATTGTACTTTTTTATTTGGCAGAATAGAGGAGAGTATTATGGAAGCACTATGGTTAAGAAAAGAAAGCAATACAAGAGCGGTGATTTTATTTCATGCTTATACAGGAACGCCGGCTGATGTGAGAATGCTTGCGCAATTTCTACATCGTCATGATTATGCAGTCTATGTTCCAGTATTTTCTGGCCATGGAACTCCAGATGTTGAAGATATTTTGGCAAGTTCTCCTGAAGTTTGGTATGAAGATGCTAAACGTGCTGTCGACTTTGTTCGGGGACAAGGCTATCACACAGTTTGTGCCTTTGGGTTATCAATGGGCGGTATTATGGCGACTAAATTAGCAACCGAACATTTAGTGGAATATGCAGGAACTTTCTGTTCGCCAGTATCTTTGGGGAATCCTCAGTTGCCAGGACTGTTGCAAAGTTTTATGATGTATGCAAAGGCGTCTTATAGAAATGTAGGACGCCCCTTTGATGAAGCTGAAATGAAGGAAAAAGCACAACAACAATTAGCACATATTCAATCATTTGCAAGAGAAGTCGCTTCAAAATTAGACGAAGTAACAGGAAGTTTTTATATTGCACAAGGGGAACAAGACACACTGGTAAATCCTGAAGCCTCTTTAGAATTAAAAGAAGCTTTGGTGAATGCGCAAGTGGAATTACATTGGTATGAAGAAGCAGGGCACGTAATTACGGTTAGTCCTGTTAGAAAGGAATTCCAAGAGACTGTTCTCTCTTTTCTAA
>NZ_CALHIF010000061.1 GCF_938030755.1 uncultured Granulicatella sp.
GTAAATAATAATAGTGTTCGATATAATACAAGTTATAACAAACATAAGAGTAGAGAGATTTTAAAAGCTAATTATGATGAGAACACTCATTTGTTATTAGGGTCTTCAGAACTTACTGTTGCTAATAAAAAAGAATTTCATCCGAAACAAATGTTCAATTATGATGATTTTCATTTAATGCAAATAGGAGGAGGATACTTCCAGAATATTATTCAAGCGTCAACTTTAGCATCTCTTGAGCCAATCATGCAAGAGAAAAAAGTTGCAATTATCGAAAGTTTAAATTGGTTCGATCAAAAAGGGATGCGACAAGATGCCTTTGAAAGTCGAGTTTCAAAAGAACATGTATATTACACTTTAGTAAATCCAAAACTTTCAAAAGAGACAAAACTTAAATTTATTAATCGTGTTTTAGAATTGTCAGCGAAAAATGCTTCATTATCTAGTACGTTTGAAAGATATAAACATGTACTTGTTGAAGGTGAAGGTTCTCAAATTGATCAGTTTATGATTCAAATGGAATTAGCTAAATTTTCCTTGAATGTTGTACAGGCGTTTTATGAGGAACAATCATTGGTAGATTTTCCATCAAAAGGAAGTACAATGCCTGAATATAATTGGGACGAGGTGCTGGCTAAAAACGAGGAACAAGCAAAAAAAGAGACTCAATCTAATGAATATCATTTTGACGATTGGTATTATAAAAAGAATATTGCTGGTAAATTAGAATCGCTAAAAAATTCTGATTCAACGTTTAAATATACTGAGTCTCCAGAGTATGAAGACTTCCAGTTGTTCTTACAAATTGCAAAAGAATTAGGGGTTGAAGTTCTTGTAGTAACATTTCCAGTAAATGGACCATGGTATGATTACATTGGAATTGATGCTTCACAACGAAATGCCTTTTCAAAGAAGGTTAATGAGATTGTTAAGGAAGCTGGAGTGAAACAGGTCGATTTAACAGCGCATGATTACGATCCTTATTATATATGGGATGCAACTCATCCTGGATGGAAGGGGTGGCCTTTAGTTGAAAAAGAATTGGTCAAGTTTTTTAAAGAAAATGGATAATGTATTTGTATGGTCACTCGTATTTTATGTGCTTATCACTAGTGTCCTACTTTATTGTATATTTACAGATTTCACAAATGCAGCAGAATTTATTTATAACGCATTCTAAAATTGAAGTTAATAGCTAGGAAGGTGTGACTTTCCTAGCTTTTTCAGTTTTTTACATTGATTGAAATGTCAAAGATTAGTATAATACAGTCATTAAGACTCGAGGTGAAGACATGAAAAGACAAAGAACTTTTCCATTGGTATTAAGTGCGATGTTTATCGCGATGATTATTTTACAAAGTTTTGTTCCATTTTTAGGGAACTTACCATTAGTGGTTTTAGATATTACAATTATTCATATTACGGTTATTGTTGGTGGGATTGTGCTAGGGCCACAAGCAGGGTTTCTTCTAGGCTTTACGTGGGGAGTTTGTTCGTTCCTACGCGCCTTCACATCAGGCAATGTTCTTAGCTTGATGATTTTTACAAATCCATTGATTTCTATCTTGCCACGTTTATTAATGGGTGGACTCATTGCTTTGTTTTATCAGAAGGCAACTAAACTTATTGCTTCGGACCGACTCAGAATGGCAGTGTCTGGGTTCCTTGGAAGTATTATGAATACAATATTAGTATTAAGTTCAATTTATTTACTGATGGGAAATCAATATGCAGAATTAACAGGGAAAACTGTTGCGGAATTGCCGCTCTTCTTAATGGGTGTTGTTATGACAAACGGTATTGCGGAAGCGTTGGCTGCAACTGTGATGACACCAATTATTGCATCTATTTTAGTAACCATTTATAAGAAAAGAGGATAGTTTATGTGGGAAGGTAAAAACGTAACTGTCTTTGTTACAGGTGGAATCGCCGCGTTTAAAGCAGCTACACTCGTTCGCTTGTTTATAAAAGCAGGGGCGAATGTGGAAGTCGCGATGACAAAAAGTGCGTGCGAATTCATTACGCCACTAACGTTTCAAGTGCTAACAAAGAATAAGGTTCACACCGATACGTTTGACGAAGATGAAGCGCGCAAGGTCCAACATATTCATTTGGCGGATAAGACTGATGTCGCTGTAGTCGTACCAGCAACAGCCAATACGATTGCAAAAATGGCCAATGGCATCACTGATAACTTTGTAACAAGTACATTATTGGCAACAACGTCTCCGATTTATGTGGCGCCTGCGATGAATGAACATATGTGGGAGAATCCTGCTACTGTTCGTAATATGGCACAGCTTCAATCAGACAGGAAAGTGATTATTGAACCAGCTACAGGATTTTTAGCAGAAGGATATAATGGAAAAGGACGCCTTCCTGAACCAGAAGAAATTTTCGAGCAAGTAACGTTCTTTGAGAGTAGACGATTGTACGGCTCTCCTTTAAAAGGGAAATCTGTATTAATTACAGCCGGTGGAACAAAAGAGCGTATTGATCCAGTGCGTTATATCTCTAATGATTCTTCAGGAAAAATGGGTTATGCACTTGCAAAGGCGGCATCGATTTTAGGGGCTGAGGTTCAATTAGTTTCAACGACCAAACAATTGAAAGTTCCGTTTGGTGTGAATGTAACGTATGTTGAATCAGCACGTGAAATGAAAGAAGTCGTTACAGCACAATTTCCGACTACAGATGTTGCTGTGATGGTTGCCGCGGTATCTGACTACTATGTAGCCAATCGTTCGAATCAGAAAATTAAAAAGCAACACAATGAATCAGGATTAAAACTAGAATTAGCAGAGAATCCAGATATTTTAAAAGGGCTCGGTCATTCTAAAAGAGAAGGCCAAGTTGTCATTGGATTTGCGGCTGAGACTGAAAGAGTATTAGAATATGCTGCAGCAAAATTAGAAAAGAAAAAAGCTGATGCGATTATCGCTAACGGTGTTTTAAGTTCGAAAATTGGATTTAATGCGGATAATCATCAAGTAACAATTCTTACTAAAGATGGGAAACAACTCCCACTTCCAGAAAATTCGAAAGATGAGTTGGCGCTTGAAATTTGGAAATCCTTATTGGACGCAAATATTATTCAATAGCAAAACAAAAGAGAGATAAACCAATCTGCCAGTTGTGTAGATGGGTTTATTTTATTGTACTTTATAGCACTAAAAATATTTCTAGTTTTACATAGAAATTTACCGCATTTCCAGAAAATGTGGTATAATAGGAAAGGTTATCTAGGCATGAAAGGAGAATTTATGAACGAGAATATTTCATTGCCAGAATTTATGAGAAATGAGTTCGTGATTAAGAAACAATTAGAGCTTCGACAGCGAAAAGGATATTTAATTTCAAAACGAATTTTTGACATTGTAGTATCGCTATTACTACTAGCGCCATTATCCATTGTATTTTTAATAATTGCGATTGCCATCAAATTAGAAGACGGAGGCCCTGTATTTTATAGACAGGAACGGGTGACGACGAATGGGCGCAAATTTAAAATTTTTAAATTTAGAACGATGATTCTTGATGCGGATAAAGTAGGACCGCTTGTGACACAAGACCATGACCCGCGTATTACAAGGGTAGGACGTCGTGTACGTAATTATCGTTTAGATGAAGTAGCTCAGCTACTGAATGTATTGATTGGAGATATGTCTTTTGTAGGGGCAAGACCAGAAGTGCAAAAATATGTAGATGCATACACGCCAGAAATGCAGACAACATTATTATTGCCAGCAGGTGTAACCTCTCTAGCCGCCATTGAATTCAGACACGAAGCAGAAAAAATTGCAGAGTGGGCAAAGCAAGGCCTGACAGTGGATGAAGCTTATATCAAGCATATCTTGCCAGAAAAAATGCAATACAATATTGATTATTTAGAAAAATGTAGTTTAAAAAATGATATTGCAATTATGGTGAAAACTGTGATTGCGGTCTTAAAATAACTTGGAGGAAACAACATGAAAGTTAGAAATATTCCATTCTCACCACCAGATATTACAGAAAAGGAAATTAACAATGTAGTCGAAGTACTACAATCTGGTTGGATTACAACAGGACCCAAAACAAAAGAATTTGAACGTCAATTAGCAGAGTTTTTAGGTACTGAAAAAGTAGTGTGCTTAAACTCGGCGACAGCTGCTTTAGAATTAGCATTACGCGTGTTAGGTGTTGGACCTGGAGACGAAGTTATCGTTCCTGCCTATACGTATACTGCTTCATGTAGTGTCATTGAGCACGTTGGAGCAACACCTGTTATGGTTGATATTCAAGAAGATCATTTTGAAATGAACTATGATGCTTTAGCTGAAGCAATCACTGAAAAAACAAAAGTGGTGATTCCTGTTGAATTAGCGGGAGTACCATGTGACTACCATCGTATTTTTGAAGTAGTGGAATCAAAACGTAGTTTATTCCAACCATCTACAAACTTACAACGTTACTTTAACCGTATTATTGTTGTTTCTGACTGTGCACATGCGATTGGAACGACTCGTGATGGAGTGTCAGTTGCAAAACTGGCTGACTTTGCATCCTATTCATTCCATGCGGTTAAGAATTTAACAACAGCAGAAGGTGGATGTATTACATGGAATCCAGAAAACAAATTGGATTCTGAAGCCATGTATAAAGAGTTTCAAGTATATTCACTACACGGACAAACTAAAGACGCTTTAGCAAAAATTAAACCTGGTTCTTGGGAATACGATATTGTCATTCCTGGATTCAAATGCAATATGCCGGATATTATGGCTGCCATTGGTTTAGCGCAATTAGAACGTTACCTACAATTATTAGAACGCAGAAAAGAAATCGTACGTAATCTTGATAAAGGGTTATCTGTGGATAATCGTATCCAAGTGTTACCACATGAAGGCAAAAACTACGAATCTTCTCGCCACTTATACATCACACGTGTGCAAGGTGCAAGTTATGACCAACGTGGAGAAATTATTATAAAAATGGCAGAACGTGGCATTTCATGTAACGTTCACTACAAACCACTTCCATTATTAACGGCTTACCAAAATATGGGGTTCCGTATGGAAGATTATCCAAATGCTTACCGCTTTTTTGAAAATGAAGTGACATTACCATTACATGGCTTATTAAGTGATGAAGATGTTAATTATATTATTCAAAACTACTTAGAAGTGATTCAAGAAGTGCTTGGATAGTCAGGAGAGGATATTTAAATGAATAATCGATTGAAAATTTTATTATTATTCATCGTTGACTCGCTACTCGTTGTTGGCTCAGTATTTTTAGGGTTTCGATTAGTAACAGAAGGGTTGATCCGTAATATTCATGGATTAACGATTACGGCGGTTTTATCGTTAGTGGCTTATTATGTTTTTTCTTATTTCTTCAATCTTTATTGGAGAGATTGGGAATACGCGAGTGTCTATGAAGTAATCACTGTCGTAAAATGTGTCTCAGCAACCGTAATCGTCTCAACGATTTCAGGGTTAGCTTTCTTTGATACGAAAGTAACTTGGCAATTTTTAATTGTCTGCTGGTTATTACTCGTGATTTCTATCGGTGGTGTTCGATTATCAATGCGTGTGTTCCGTGAATTTTTTGCGGATACTAGCGTTATGGAAAACGCGAAACCAACATTAATTGTAGGAGCAGGAGCTGCAGGTACTTTATTAGTTCGCCAAATGCTCATGCATCCGGCAATGAGAATGGACCCGATTGCCTTTGTTGACGATGATCCAGATAAACTTCGTAAAGATATTTATGGAGTTCGTATTCTTGGTGCAATTAAAGATATTGAGCGTATTGTAGATACGATGGGAATTACGAAAGTCGTAATTGCCATGCCATCACTTCCAATCAAGAAATTAAATGAAGTGTACGATGTTGCTCGTAAAACGGGTGCGGAATGTGTAATTTTACCAAATATTGATGATGTCATGAGTGGGAACTTACACGTACAACAGCTAAGAAATGTTGAAATTGAAGACTTATTAGGTCGTGATCCGGTTCAATTAGATCAAACGATGATTGAAAAACAACTTCGTGGTAAGAAGATTCTTGTAACAGGAGCTGGTGGTTCGATTGGTTCAGAAATTTGCCGTCAAGTGGCTAAATTCAAACCGAAAGAAATCGTTATTTTAGGACATGGTGAAAATAGTATTTATCAACTGAATATGGAATTGGTTGGGAAATATTCTCAACACTTCACGATTACGCCAGTCATTGCCGATGTACAAGATCGTAAACGTATCTTTGAAGTCATGGATAAATATAAACCAGATGTGGTTTACCATGCTGCGGCTCATAAGCACGTACCGTTAATGGAATTGAACCCTCGTGAAGCAGTGAAGAATAACGTTCTTGGAACTAGAAATGTAGCGGAAGCAGCAAGCCATGCACGTGTAAAAGCATTCGTAATGGTTTCAACGGATAAAGCGGTTAACCCACCAAATATTATGGGAGCTACAAAACGTTTGTGTGAAATGATTGTACAAGATATGGCCACACGTAGCGAATATACTAAATTCGTAGCGGTTCGTTTCGGGAATGTATTAGGGTCTCGTGGTTCAGTAATTCCGCTCTTCAAGAAGCAAATTGCTGAAGGCGGTCCGATTACAGTAACTCACCCTGACATCGTACGTTACTTTATGACTATTCCAGAAGCCGCTCAATTAGTAATCCAAGCAGGTGCTCTTGCTCGTGGTGGAGAAATCTTCGTACTCGATATGGGACAACCAGTCAAGATTGTGGACTTAGCGAAGAACTTAATTCGTCTTTCAGGATATGACGAAGGAGATATCGAGATTAAGTTTACAGGGTTACGCCCAGGAGAAAAGATGTATGAAGAGTTACTAAACGAAGGGGAAGTAAATCCAAAACAAGTCTTTCCGAAGATTCATATTGGAATTGCAGACAACTCTCAAATCAATCGTGTGTATAATTTTATTGAAAACTTCGAAAGCTATACAGATCAACAATTACACGATGAATTGATTGATATTGCCAATAAAAAGAAATAGTTAAAAAGGTCGATGATTCCATCGACCTTTTTTGGTGATATTTCTGTTTTTATAAAAAGAACTATTTTATAATAGGAACAGAATAAAATATAGGAGATTATCATGAAAGTTAGTATTATTATCACAGCAAAGAATGAAGAAAAATATTTACCGATGTTATTTGAAGATATTTTAAATCAAACCTATCCTCTCCAAAATATGGAAGTCGTATTAATGGACTCTAATTCAACAGATAATACGAGAAGATTGATGGAGGAGTTTAAAAAATCCAATAGTACATTGAGCGTTCAAATTGTTACAAATAGTCGTCAAATTCAAGCGGCTGGGTTTAATGAAGGTGTGAAACATGCTACAGGAGATGTTGTCTTAAAAATTGATGCCCACTCAAGAATTCCTGCAGATTTTGTCGAAAAGAATGTAGATGAAATTTTAGCAGGAGCATATGTTTGTGGTGGTAACAGACCAACTGTCGTAGACTCCGATGATAACTTTGCTAAGACATTACATATTGTTGAAGAGTCAGCATTAGGAAGTAGCATTGCCAATTACAGAAAATCTAACGTGAAAAGAAAAGTGAATTCTATTTTTCACGGAATGTATCGCAGAGAAGTATTTGAAAAAGTTGGACTCGCGGATGAAAGATTATTACGTACAGAAGATAATGAATTCCATTATAGAGTACGTAAAGCGGGTTATGATATTATTTTTAATCCTGAAATTGAATCTTTCCAATATATTCGCCCCACTTTATTTAAGATGCTCCAACAAAAGTTTGCAAATGGCTATTGGATTGGATTAACTTCTCATGTCTGCCGTGATTGCTTGTCATTATTTCATTTCGGTCCCGGCGTATTCGTGGCTACTTTACTCGTATTAATGATGTTGACGCCAATCAGCTTTGCGCCATTATTAACAGTGTTTGGACTCTATTTATTAGCAGTCCTAGGGTTATCCATCTTTGAAATTTCAAAGCAAAAATATAATCATACATTACTGTTGATTCCATTTATTATGATTGCGATTCATTTCGCATATGGTATTGGAACGATTAAAGGATGGATCTTTGGATTTGAATTTAAAAAAGAGTATTTTAACTCAGAAGATAAATCTTAAAATTCCTATAAATACTCATGAGTTCAAGTTTAATCTGTGGTATAATAAACTGATTGTATAGTTATTGGAGTGGAATGAATGAAAGTAAATGAAGAAAAAATTTCAAATAGAAGAAAGCAAAGAAAAAATCAGAAAAGAAGAAAACTTATTTTTACAGTGTTGCTAGCAATTATTGCAGTAATTATAGCGGGAGCTGCTTATGCATGGAATCGAATTTCTCAAGCGGAAGATTCCATACATCAAAAAGTAGAGACCATGCAATTACGTGATAAAGAATTAACAGACGATAGTAGCTTTTCGGTTCTTCTTTTAGGAATTGATAATGGAGCATATGGTCGTGATACGGAAGTGGGCCGCTCAGATACGATGCTTCTTGTTACTGTCAATCCAAAACAGAAGAAAACCACGATGATTAGTATTCCTCGCGATTCTTATACGGAAATTATTGGATATGGCACATTTGACAAGATTAACCATGCGTATGCATTCGGTAAAGAACAATTTTCAATTAATAGTGTACAAAATATGCTTAATGTTCCAATTGACTATTATGTGACAGTTGATATGCATGGATTGATGAGCCTTGTTGATGCAGTGGGTGGATTAGAGATTACACCAGCATTAACATTTACGTATGAAGATGAGTCATTTACTGAAGGTGTCACACGTCATGTGGATGGGGAAGCAGCTCTTCGTTATGCACGTATGCGTTATGATGACCCAGAAGGAGATACAGGACGTCAAAAACGTCAACAATATGTCATTCAAAAACTTGTTGAAAAATTATTAACATTAGGCTCAGTGACGAAATACGAAGCAATTCTTAAAACATTAGAAAATTCAGTAAAAACAAACTTTACAGTAGAAAAATTATTCCAAATCGCACAAACGCATAAAGAAGCGCTACAACATTTCGCATCGGATACGATTAATGGAGATGGAGCGATGATTAATGGAATTTATTACTTTGTCATTCCTGAAGCTGAGAAGATTCGTGTTTCAAATGTTATTAGAAAATCACTTGATTTAGAAGAAATCACGGAATTAAAACATATTGAGACCAAAGAAACGCAGTCATCAGTGAATATTGAGCAAAATGTTCCTCAAAATAATTCAAATGTACAAGAACAAGGAGATACGTACGTTGAACCAAATGTAACTCCAAATTATAACAATAATAACAATTACAATAATAATTACAATAACAGCAGTAATGATGACGACTATGTGGCACCAACTAATCCATCGAATAATGGTGGAGAGACAAGCACCGTTACACCAACAGCACCAGTAACACAGGCGCCTCAAGTAACGGCTGCTCCAGAGCAACCACAACCTGTACAACCAACGCAATCGGCTCCTGCAACGCAAGAGCCTGTTGCGCCAACTCAACCTACACAAAAACAAAACCCTTAATAGTATTGGAGTGGAAATATGAACGAATCAAATGAATGGACCCGACAAAGGAGACGTCAAGAAAAGAAAAAGAAACGTGGACGTATTGGTTTTATTTTAATCCTTTTACTCGCCATTATTGCAGTAGCGGGAACTTATTATGCAAGTCGAATTAACCATACGATTAATACAATTACTCAAGATGTTGGGAACCGTACAGAGCAAGAAGCAAACGATATTATTAAAAATGCAAAACCAATTAATATTTTGCTACTAGGGATCGATAATGGTGCGTATGGACGTACAGATGAAGATGGACGTTCAGATACAATGCTATTATTGACCATTAATCCAGGAACGAAGAAATCTCAACTACTCAGTTTACCGCGTGATACGTATACAGAAATTGTGGGTACTGGTGGATATGATAAATTGAACCATGCCTTTGCTTATGGGAAGGCCCCAATGGTTATTAATTCAGTTGAGAAGATGCTGGATACGACGATAGACTTCTATGTGCAAATTAACATGGGAGGATTAATGGAATTCGTGGATGCTGTGGGTGGCATCGAAGTAACAAGTCCATTAACATTCACATATGAAGGGCGTTCTTTTGTGGAAGGAAAAACAGAACTACTAGATGGTGAAAGTGCCTTGCGTTTTGCACGTATGCGTTACGATGATCCAGAAGGAGATACAGGACGTCAAAAACGTCAACGTATTGTTATCGAAGAACTTGTTAAGAAATTGATGACATTTAATTCTGTTGCAAACTTCGAGCAATTAATGAATGCGGTAAGTAAGAACGTAAAAACAGACTTGCCAATTGGACAAGTGATGGCTCTTAAAAATACTTATGGTCCTGCCATTACAGGAAACAATTTAACACAAACATTTATCGAAGAGAGACAGTTATTATTAACAAACAATGCAGGAGAGCAAATCTATTACTCATATGCAACGGATGAGGTGTTATTAGGAGTAAGTAATTCTATCCGTAAGTTAATGGGACAACCAACTGTTCAAACGTACCCATTACTACAACAAAGAGAAGATTTATATTATTTAACAACTCCTTAATAGGGAAATAAGAGGTGTATAAAAATGATTTATGCTGGGGTTTTAGCCGGTGGAACTGGAACTCGTATGGGAATCCAAGAAATGCCAAAACAATTTCTACCACTTGGAAACAAACCAATTATTATTCACACAGTTGAAAAATTCTTGTTTGTTCCAGATGTGGATGTTGTGTATGTAGCAGTCCATCCAAACTGGGTAAGCTACTTCAACGATTTATTAGATAAACACATTTTGACGAATAAAGAGAAAATCCGTGTTGTGAGCGGTGGTGGAAATCGTAACGATAGTATCTTAAGTATTATTGCGGACATCAAAAATAGCGAATCATTTTCTCCTAAAGATGTATTAATTACACATGATGCGGTTCGTCCGTTTGTTTCATACCGCATGATTGTGGACAATATCGAGGCGATGAAAAACTACGATGTTGCGGATACGGTCGTAATGGCAAACGATACAATTGTGGAATCCGTTGATGGTAAAGTGATTTCTTCCATTCCAAACAGAACACATATGTATCAAGGTCAAACTCCTCAAACATTTAAAATCCAAGCCTTCACTGATTTGTATGATAGTTTGACAGATGATGTGAAAGAAATATTGACGGATGCTTGTAAAGTATTCGTGGTTAATGATGTAAAAGTAGCTCTTGTCGAAGGCGAATACTCAAATATCAAAATTACGACCGTTACGGATTTAAAAATTGCGCAAGCGATGTTAGGAGAGATTTAAAATGATTAATCGAGTGTATCAACTCATTCGTCCATCTTTTTTCTCAATTAAATATGAAGATGTATCTTTTTATGAAAAAGATACTGTAGTCGTAAGACCGAATTACTTAGCCTTATGTCATGCAGATCAACGGTATTTTCAAGGAACAAGACCTGCTAAAATTCTTCAAAAAAAATTACCGATGGCGTTGATTCATGAATGTTGTGGTATTGTCGTTGCGGACCCAACTGGAACTTATAATCCAGGGGATCATGTGGTGATGATTCCAAATCAACCCCCACGTGATTTTGACCATCATACTGAGTTCTATGAAAACTATGTAAATGGAACATACTTCCGTTCAAGTGGTCACGATGGATTCATGCGAGAATTTGTAACAATTCCTATCGACCGCGTTGTGAAATATGAAGAGGTTCCAGATAAAGTCGCTGCCATTTCAGAATTCGTATCAGTGGGAGTTCATGGACTTCGTCGTTTTGATAAAGTAGCCCATAGCCGTCGTAATCGTATTGTGGTCTGGGGTTCTGGAAGTTTGGCGTATGTTGTAGCAACGATTGCAAAAGCAAAATTCCCTGAATCAACGATTATTGTAGTAGGGAAAGATCCAGAAAAATTACGTTTATTCTCATTTGTTGATGAAGTATATGATGTGAGCAATCTTCCGGAAGATTTTACTTTTGACCATGCAATTGAATGTGTTGGTGGAAGTGGAACACAAGATGCTTATCGCGAAATTATCAGACATATTCAACCTCAAGGAGCAGTTGTAATGATGGGGGTTAGTGAGTTTGAAGTTCCTTTGAATACAAGGGATATTCTTGAAAAAGGATTGACATGGGTCGGAAGCTCTCGTTCTGGTCGAAAAGATTTTGAAGAAGCTGTTCAATTCATGTCTGATCCAAAAGTACATGCACGTTTAAATCTAATTATTTTTGAATCCAATCCGATTCAAGAAATGAAAGATATTTATCATTTCTTCGAGGAAGATAAATTAACGCCATTTAAGACAGTGGCAAAATGGGATATATAAGAAAGTGAGGAAACAATGGAACCATTACAAGAAAAATGTTTAGAAATGGCAGAATACTTTGTGTCATTTTGTAAACAACATGAATTATTATGTTATTTATGCGGTGGTGGGGCCATTGGAGCACTTCGCCATAAAGGATTTATCCCTTGGGATGATGATTTAGATTTCTTTATGCCTCGTAAAGACTATGAAAAACTCATCGAATTGTGGCCAAAAGAAGCAGATGCCCGTTATGTCATGTCTAATAGTGATGAGCATTACTTAGACCGCAATTTATTCGTGACGATTCGAGATAAAGAAACGACTTGTGTCAAACCTTATCAACAAGATTTAGAGATTCCGCATGGTTTAGCGATTGATATCCTACCGCTAGATTATTATCCAAAATCAGAATCCGAACGTAAGAAACAAGTTCGATGGGCATTGATTTATTCATTATTCCGTGCACAAACAATTCCCGAAAAACATGGTGGTTTGATGAAATGGGGAAGTTTATTCCTATTAGGATTATTCCCAACACGTTCATTACGCTATAAGATTTGGAGCAAGGCTGAGCGCGAGATGACAAAGTATACTCGTGAAGAAAGCGATGGGATTACGGAGTTGTGTGCAGGCCCTGGTTATATGAAAAATAAGTACCCAATCGAAAGTTTTGAATCAGCATTATTTCTACCATTTGAACAAACGGAGATGCCAATTCCTGTTGGATATGATGCTTATCTAAAAGCAGCATTTGGAGATTATATGACACCTCCTCCTGTTGAAAAACAAGTCGCACATCATGATGCTGTCTTTGTTGATTTAGAGAATGGATATGAACAATATAAAGGGGAGTATTATGGAACCCAAAATTAGTATCATTGTTCCAGTTTATAACGTTGAACAATATATAAAGCGCTGTGTAGAATCAATTTTGAAACAGACAATCACTAATTTTGAATTGATTCTTATTAATGATGGTTCTAGCGATAACAGTGGACAATTATGTGATGAGTTGTCGTGTAAAGATACTCGTATTCGAGTGCTTCATATTTCAAATGGAGGAGTCTCTAATGCAAGAAATTTAGGAATCCAGTCATCGAGAGGTGAGTGGATTTCGTTTATCGATAGTGATGATTTTGTTACAGAGGATTATTTAGAAACCCTACTACAACCTGTTGAAACAGATGAAGCAATTGGTTTTTCAATTGGGAAATTACATCATATCCAAAATGGAGTTGTGACCCCCTTCCAAAAAACAACTTGTGAAGTAAATGTGTGGGATACAGAACAGACACTTAAAGAACTATTAACGACAGAAAAAACATCATTTTTTCCTGTCGCAAAACTATTTCGTAAGAGCCTAATTCAAGGTCATAAATTTAATTCTCAATATCACCTTGCAGAAGATGCGTTATTCTTAACAGAATTATTATTGCAAACAAATTGTAAAACCGTTTTTATTGATAAATCAATTTACTTTTACGATCATCGAGAGGGAAGTGCAACGACATCGGTGAATCAGTATGTTTTTGATACAGTTACTGTGTATCAAAAAATTATTCATATGGTTAAGAACGAGTTCCCAAGGTTGCAACCAGAATTGAATAATCGTCAATATTGGTCTTATATTACTGTGTATGATAAGTTGATTTTTGCGGATAATAAGCGGTTTGCTGTGAAAGAAAAAGAATATAGAAGATGGATTCTAAAGCATAAAAAAGAAATAATGAAAGATCAGTATTTTACTAATTTTAGAAAAATTGCTATTGCATTCTTAAGTGTTTCACCATTTCTCTATAAGAAAATTGTTGAGTTGAAAAAGTAGTAAATAAAGGAGTTAAAAATGAGTTTTTCAAAAATTAATGATTACTTAAATAAGTATAAAGTGGGGGTAGCATATTCATTTATCCTCGTTTCTATTTTAAGTATGAGTTCACTTGTTTATAAAGTGGCAAATCCAATTTATAAAGGTTTATCTGCTTTAGTTTTCGTTTTCATTTTAGTCTCGCTCTTAAGTGGATTTAAAAAAGTGAAAACTGATGTTAAATTCATAGTACTATTTGGATTAGTTGCTGGAAGTCATTTGTTGTCAGCGCTAGTGAATCGTTCAGGACATTTTTTGGGGAATATTACGGAAGTAGTTTTTATGGTTACTTACATTTTGCTATTTGTTATTTTAGAAGCAAATCAATTGCAGAAGTTATTTCAATTAACAGCTGTAACAGTTCAAGTTGTATCTTTTTTATCCGCCTTATTTGCGTTAATTCTGTTTTTTGCAAGAATATTAATCTTATTTAATATAGGAGGTCGCTCTTATTCATATGGTGTTTTAAATGGAAGAGTTTGGGGTATCGTAAATCCAAATGCTAGTGCTATTTTCACATATATTAGCATTATTTTAGCGCTCTATTTAATTCATCAAGGGCATAAATATTCCGTACTATTTAAAATTAACAACATCATTCAAGTAATTTATTTTGCTTTAATGCAAAGTCGAGGAGCGCTCTTATCATTATTATTAATGACTGGATTATATTTTGCTTTTATTGCCAGAGGTGCATTTTCTAAGAGAGTGGTAACTTTCCTTTCAGTTGCAATACTTGTATTTGGGACAAATGTTGCTATTAGTTATGTTGCATCGAAATATATTGCTCGACAAAATATAACGGTTTACGATTTAGAAACGTCAAAAAATTATTCTGTAGCAGAGGGAAACGATAAAGATAAAGCCGCAGAATTGCATCTTATCGAAACTACACCGAGCGGAAGAACGAATATTTGGAAAAATGCGTTGAAAATGGCTAGTGAAAAACCAATATTTGGATATGGAGTGAGAAATTTTCCTGATTACTATTCTCAGTACTTTAGTAAATATGAAATCCAAAATTCTTTAATCGGTGGGAATTTCCATAATATCTTTATTACTGTTTTTGTGAGTTCTGGTATTGTGGGCTTAGCTGCCTTTATGATGTTATTGGGGTATATCATTCAACGTTTCGTGCGTTATCTATTTATTTCAAGAAGAAATTCGGATAAATTAGTGATGATTTTGTTCTTTGGAATGTTGTTAGGACAATTGTTCGAGAGCCAAATCATGTATTCAACAAACTTCATTAACATTATGTTCTGGTTTGTTGCAGGATATGGATTGATGATTTGTAACCGAGATGAAAATATTCGATATCAAGAAGTAACGGATGTTCGTGAAATCCAACAAATGGAACTTGGTATTATGGAATATATTCATGAAGTTTGCAATAAAATCGAAGTGAAATATTTCTTAGCGTATGGAAGCTTGATTGGTGCGGTTCGTCATCAAGGATTTATTCCGTGGGATGATGATATGGATATTTGTATGTTAAGAGATGACTATGAAAAACTCCAAGACTATTTAATCGCAAATCCTTCTGAACGTTATCAAGTGATGTCCTATAAGAATAATCGCAATTATGTTTATCCATTTATGAAAGTGATGGATAATCAAACTTATTTAATTGAGGAAGATGTTCGTATCGATTCAAATATGGGAATTTACGTGGATATCTTCCCAGTAGATGGATATGAAGACGATCAAGCGTTTAAAGATAAAATGACAACCATTATTAAGAAACGTCAATTGAGCTGTTATACATTCAAAGGGATTACGAATAAGAACAGCTTTATCAATTCCCTTATTCGCTATGCTTCTGTTGTAGCTTTTTATTTCGCAGATACAAATAAATATGTAAATCAAATTGACGAACTGGCTAAGTCAAGGAAAGTTGAAGATTATGAGCTTGTTGATTATCTTATCTACAAAGATATGAATAAGCCAGTATGGAAACGTGAATGGTTGAAAGATGTAACACTTAGTAATTTTGAAGGAAGGGATTTTCTAATTCCTGTAAACTTCCATGAGATTCTAACTACGGACTACGGTGATTATATGCAATTACCTCCTGTTGAAAAACAAGTTTCTCATCATGATTTTAGATTGTGGAAAATAGTGGAAGAAAAATAACAAAAGAGGTTTATATGAAAAATATTAAGCTGAACGCATTCACGAATATGCTTGTGCGAATTCTGAATATTGTCTTTCCCCTAATCACGGGCCCGTATATTTCGCGTGTGTTGAGTAAGGAGGATTTTGGTAATTTTAATGTTGCTAATACAGTATTAAATCTATTTATTCCATTTGCAACTCTTGGAATTTATAATTATGGAATGCGTGAGATTAGTAAAGTAAAGAATAATCGAGACAAGATTAATAAAGTATTTAGTCAGCTCTTTTATATTTCACTAATCTGTACAATTGTAACTACGATTGTATATTACATTTATGTGAATTTCAGTGTTGAGGCACCAGACCTAAGATACTTATACTACATCCTAGGTGTTCAATTATTCTCTCAGCTATTCTACATTGAATGGCTAAATGAAGCTTTTGAGAATTATAAGTTTATTTTCTATAAGACATTAGTGATTCGTATCCTGATGCTGGTAGCGGTATTCATGTTCGTTAAGAAAGCAGAGGACATCATTCCGTATACGATTGTCATGTCAATTATCACATTAATAAACTTCCTTGCAAGTTTTGTATGGATTAAACGAGAAGTCAAGTTTGTTCGTGTGCAGTTAAAAGATATGATGAAGATGATGAGTCCATTATTTGCAGTACTATTAATTGCGAACGCAAATATGTTGTATACTTATTTGGATCAAATTTTCTTATCTAAAATAGGAATCGTTGAAAATGTTACTTACTATGTAACTGGATATAATATTGCAACCCTTTTGGCAAGAGTAGTTAGTGGAGCCGTAAGCGTGAGTGTCCCAAGGCTTGGCTATTATCTTGGGATAGGAGACCGAAAAGCTTATCAAGACCTAGTAAATAAGGGAAGTCAAGCCTTTTTCTTCTTCCTTGTTCCAATCTGTGTTGGTTTAGCGACCGTCGGAATACCAGTAACCTTATTATATGGTGGAGAAAAATACTTCTTTGCTGGAATGTGTACAGTGCTTTTTGCCATTCGTACCATTGGATGGGCATTAGAAATTATTTTCGGAACACAAGTGATTCTTGTAAATGGTTATGAGGAGAGATTAACAATTCTTTACTTCGTCGGCGGTGGAATTAACTTGTTATTAAACAGCATTTTATTTTTAGTGGGAGTTACTGCACCAGAATATTACATTATTACAACAATGGCGGCAGAGATTGTTTTGTTATTGTTAGAATATGTCTTTATTAGAAATATGGAATTAGTTAAAGTGAAGCCAATTCTTCATATGTTAAAGAGATATATTGTTCTATCGTTAGGTTTTGTACCAATTGCATTTGCTATAAATCATTTTGTACCGTATGGGCAAGTAGTGGATAAACAATTATTACTAAACATTGGCTTGACGGTCATTAGCTCAGTAATTTATTATCTAATTGCTTTGACGATTGCAAAAGATGATTTATATCAATCAATTTTAAAAGGTATTTTATCAAAATTAAAAATAGGAGCCAAATCATGACAAAAGAAAGAGTAATGAGTTTAGATGAGATTAAAGAGGTAGAATTGAATATCCTAAAATATTTACATGAACTTTGCGAAAAACATGATATTAAATATTTTATAGATTTTGGTTCGTTATTAGGGGCTGTTCGTCATGGTGGATTCATCCCATGGGATGATGATACAGATATTTCATTAGCCCGTGATGAATTTGAACGTTTATACGATGTTCTTGTGAAAGAACAACATCCATATTACCGTTTAATTTCATTTAGAGAAACTCCAGGGTATCCATTTAGCTATATGAGAGTTTATGATATCCGTACTCGTCGTGATGCTGAATTAATCGATAAAAGTGTAGTGTTAGGAACTTGTGTGGACATTTTCCCATATGATGGAGTTGTTACAGAAGAAGCTGACCGAAAAAAAATGAAACAGTACAAAGACTTTTTGCGACTCTCATCTTTAAATTTTAAGGGAATTGAAATTACGAATGGTGGATTAAAAAATATTCCACGATATATTGCTTCTTCTATCTTTAGATTCACATCACCACAAATGTGGAATTTGAAATTAGAAGAAGTAGCTAAAAAATATAATAAAGAAAATTCTACAGACTTTACTTGTTCAATATTTGAACCTTATTATCCAAAAGGAATCAAAAAAGAATGGTTGTATGATACGATTGATATGGCTTATGAAGATACGGTTCTAAAAGTTCCAAGAATGTATCATGAAATTCTTGTATATGAATTTGGTAAGGATTATATGACACCTCCTCCAGTAGAACAGCAAGTACCTGGAGAAGCTAAAAACTATTGGATTAGTGATTAACAAACAGAAAACCAATCAGAATATATCAGAAATACAATAACAGTTGAAAGATGCTCCAATTTTATGTTGGAGCATCTTTTTTAAAAGAAAAATTTAATATTTTTCTTTGTTATTTGTTCACATTTATGAAAAAAGTGTATAATATTGAAAATAGGAGGGATTATATGTTAAATAAGCATCAATTTCAATTATTATTGAATTTGAAAAATAAAACTGAAAAGACGAATCAAAGATTAATCGCTGAAGAAATCGGATTTTCGCTGGGTACTGTCAACAAACTAATCCAAGATGCTGAGGAGAAAAAATGGATTACGTCTGAATACGAATTGACAGAAAACGGCTTTAAAGCGCTTGAGCCTTATCGTGTAGAAAATGCGATTATTATGGCAGCAGGAATGAGTACACGTTTCGCACCGTTATCGTACGAAACTCCAAAAGGACTCTTAGTCGTAAAAGGAGAACGTCTCATTGAGCGTGAAATCAAGCAACTAAGAGAAGCGGGTATTCAAAAAATTACCGTGGTTGTCGGATACATGAAAGAAAAAATGTTTTATTTAGCTGACAAGTTTGGTGTAGAGATTGTTGTGAACGAAGATTACTATCGCTACAACAATTGTTCTTCTTTAATGCCTGTTAGAAAACAACTAGGGAATACGTATATTTGTTTATCCGATAATTACTTTGTAGAAAACCCGTTTGAAGAGTATGTTTACCGCGGATACTATTCGACAGTATTTGCAGAAGGTGAAACGGACGAATACTGTGTAATAGAAACAACAGATGGAATCATCAAAGAAGTAACGGTCGGTGGAGCAAATAAATGGTATATGCTTGGACATGTTTATTTTGACCGTGCATTTAGCGAACAATTTGTATCGATTTTGGAAAAAGAATTTAAACATGAAGCGTATAAATTACAATTGTGGGAAGACTATTATGCGCGTCATGTAGATACATTGTTATTAGAGGCGAAACATTACTCTGATGAAGTGATTAAAGAGTTTGATTCATTAAATGAGCTGCGTGCTTTTGATGAACACTATTTAATGCATACGAATTCGACAATTTTATTGAATATTTGTAATACATTAAATGTGACACCCGCAGAAATTATTAACATTAAGCCAATCAAGGATGGACTAACGAATACTTCCTTCTGTTTTGATTGTAAAGGAGAAACGTATGTATATCGCCATCCAGGAAAAGGGACTCAAGAGTATATTAATCGTCTCAGTGAAGCAGCATCGATGAAAATTGCAGCTGAATTAGAGATTGATAAAACCTTTGTGGTGATGAATGAAGAAGAGGGCTGGAAGATTTCTAAATTCATTACAAATGCTCGTTTGTTAGACTATGATGACAAAGAGGATATCAAAAAAGCTGTTCAATTAATGACAAAATTACATCGTTCTGGGAAGTCAACACCGTATGCGATTGAGTTTAAAGAAGGATTGGTGGACTTCAAAGAAAAATTAATTAAGAGAAATCGTTTTGAATTCGATGATAAAGAAGAATTAGAAGAGATGGTCGACAAAATAGTTGGATATCTTGAACAAGATCAGGTTGAACATACCATCTGTCATGGAGACTGTTATAGTCCTAACTTCTTAGTGGATGAAGAAGGAAATATGAGTCTAATTGACTGGGAATATTCTGGTGTGGGAGATCCAACAAGTGATATCGGAACATTTGTGGCTTGTTCGGACTATACATTAGAACAAGCAAAAGAATTTATTCAAATCTATTTAGAACATAATCCTGGAGTGGCTAGTGAACGTCATTTCTTAGGAATCATTGGGCTTGTATCTTATTATTGGTTCTTATGGGCCTTATTCCAAGAAAGCAATGGAAAACCAGTAGGAGAGTTCTTGTACAAGTGGTATCGTTACACGAAACAATATTGTGCGGAAGCTCTTCGACTTTATGAGGAGGAAAAGTAAATGAAGGAAGAAATATCAATTGAGCAATTAATTGCGGATGAAACAGAAAACCGATTAAATATGATGGAAAAAGAAGACTATCCTTTTCCGGAAAGATTTTCAAAAGCAGACTACACATGGGTAGTTATTGGCGTCGGAGTGAATTTACTCCTCGTAATTTTAGCGATGAGTGGGGTGATTCAATAATGAGCGCAACAATGAATGATTATATTCAACAAGAAACGATTACAGGTATTGTTCCAATGACGAACGGCGAGCGTCAGTATTCGTTCTGGGATTTATTCCTATCTACTAGTGGATTTGCGATTGCAACATGGTGTTATACACAAGGGGCGTATGTAGCTCAATATTTGACGTTTAACCAAATGTTGATTAACATTTTTAGTTTTAATATTATTTGGGTATTTATTGAATGTCTACCGATTATTTTTGCGGTTCGTTATGGTATTGATTTATGGATTTGGTTGCGTGCGGTTCTAGGTCAAAAGGGTGTCGCTTTATTATCGACGGTAATCAGTTTAGCGAACTTTGGATGGTATGCAGTAGCCGCGAACTTGTTTGCAAGTTCCATGATTCATCTGGCAGGCAACTTTGGACTTGTCCTCGATAAAGGAATTTGGGGACCAATCCTTGGAACTCTTTGCGTTTTACTTGGTACGTTAATCGCTGTTGGGGGTCCGGAAGTTATTAAATGGACGAACAGATTTCTTGTAATTGCGTTACTTGCAGTAGGGGTCATTATCGTTGGAATTTGTTTTGCGGCAGTTCCGCTCAGCGATATTATGAATGTCCAACCAGTAGTTGAAGGCGACTTATCTCCAATTGAACGCTTTATGATGTCAGCAGAAGGAAATGTAGCTTTCGCATTCTCATGGTCAACACAAGCATTAGTTCTTCCACGTTTAGCGAAAACAGAACGTAGTGGTTACTGGGCAACAACACTTTCTTATGGTGTTGTCGCACCGTTCTTCGTAGCAACAGGTGGGGTTATGGCCCTTGCAATGTTCGTGAAAACTGGAGTTTATGAAAGTGATCCAACAACAATGTTGGCAACATTAAGTACACCAGGATTTGCGCTATTGAGTCTATTATTAGTAGCCTTTGCAAATATTGGAACACAAGGAACCGGATCTTACGTGAACTGTATGATTGTGAAAAGTGGAATGCCAAAACTTAGCTATAAGCTGATGGTATGGATTGCCTTTTTCTACGTTAGTGCACTAACGATTTGGGGCGGTGTGGAGGAATATTTCGGTTCGTTTATTTCTTTAGCAGCTTATATTCAAGGACCAATTATTGGGATGATTGTCGTGGACTTCTTCCTACTCAGAAAACAAAAGCTGGCGCTTCGTTCAGCGTATTTCTTAAAGGGACACGATGCATACCAATATACCAGAGGGTTTAATATTGTAGGGATGAGCTGTGTGTTCATCTCATTGATTGTAGCAGTATTATTTGTTTATAATCCTGTAACACAACAAATTCAAAGTCCATTGTTCCTCATTACAACAGGTAGTGGATTTACAGCCTTACTAGGAGGGGGATTGTATTGGCTTGCTAGTCTAACTCCATTAAAAGCTTATATGGTTCGTGATAGAGAAGAAATTACGATTTAAAAAATAAAATTCGGAAGGAATTTGTACTATCCCAAAAAGAGTTAGATGATTAAAGGATTTAGTTCTGTATTGTACAGGACTAAGTCCTTTTAATTTTACTTTAATT
>NZ_CALHIF010000062.1 GCF_938030755.1 uncultured Granulicatella sp.
ATCGAGTAGATGATAAATTTCTTTTCACCGTCTTTAGTGATGGTTTCAGTTGGTTCAATAACGTGTGGATGTCCACCAAAAATCACGTCCGCACCCCATTCAATCATTTGATGATACGTATCGATTTGTCCTTGTGTTGGTTGAAGGTGATATTCTTCTCCCATTTGTGGCAACACAATCGTAAAGTCGGCAATTTCTTCAGCGCGTTGGATGAGCTGTTTCACTTTTTGCATATTTAAATCGTATAAGTGGTTATTGTATTCTTCGTCGGTGAGAGTAGCTTCGATTCCATTAAATCCATATGCAAATCCAAGGATGGCTACTTTGATGCCGTTGACTTCTTTTACAAGGATGCCTTCTGTCGGGTCTACTTTAACCCCGAAAATATCAAGTCCATTTTTGCGGAAGGCATTGGCTGTGTATTTTAAGCCTTCGATGCCTGTATCAAGAATATGATTATGCGCTAAGTCGAGTACATCGTATCCGGCATCTTTAATACTTTGAATGACTTCTTCGGGAGCGTTAAAAAGTGGATACCCAGCAAGTGGTTCGTTTGGATTGATGGTCCCCTCGAAATCCCCAATCGCAAGGTCTGCGCTAGATACGAGTGGCGTAATTTGCTCGTAGTCATTTTTGAAATCATAGGATGTTCCGTCAAATGCGCTGCCATAAACGATATCGTGATATAGCATATCTCCGCTTGCGGTGATACGAGTCACTTGCTTCTTCGTTGGTGGAGACTGAGGGTTGTTTGGTGTAGGGGTAGCCTCTTGATTTTGTTCAGCTGATGCCTGTGGTGCTTGAACAGTCTCTATGCTTTCTTGCACAGAGGGACGTGTAAGGAACCCTGCTGTAATCGTAAATACAGATAAAATACAAACCCCGTAAAATTCCATTCGCTTGATTCTATCTTGCTTTTTAGAACCTCTCATAAACATCCACCATCCCACCTCGTTTTTCTTTATTATAATAAAAATAAAAAAATTTTAAAAGATGGTTTTGGGATAAATAACGAGCATTTAAATTGGAATGGTTATCAGCATATACAAAAATTTGTTTAGTTTTTACGAATTGGTATTAAAAGCGTTATTTTCATAATGAAAGATTATGAAAACGTTAAAAAACAACAAAAGGTGGAAAAATAAAAGGAAATACGCTATAATAAAACCGTTAAAAATAAATGCTGTAAGCATCAAGGAGGAACTAAAACATGAGTCGTTTAGTAAGCATGACTGAAATGTTACAAAAAGCTAAAGAAGGTAAATACGCTGTTGGTCAATTCAATATCAATAACCTAGAATGGACACAAGCCGTATTAACAGCAGCTCAAGAAGCTAACTCACCAATTATCTTAGGTGTATCTGAAGGCGCTGGTAAATACATGGGTGGTCCTACAGTAGTTTCAGCTATGGTAAATGCATTATTAGATGCAATGAACATCACTGTTCCAGTAGCATTACACTTAGACCACGGTTCTTCAGTAGAAGTATGTAAACAATACATCGACGCTGGATTCAGCTCAGTAATGTTTGATCACTCTCACTTCCCAATCGATGAAAACATCGCTTTAACTAAAGAAGTTGTAGAATACGCACACCCAAAAGGAGTTTCAGTTGAAGCTGAAGTAGGTACTGTAGGTGGTACTGAAGATGGCGTAACTGGAGGAATTAACTACGCTGACTTAAACGAATGTGTACGTATGGTTAAAGAAGCTAAAATCGATGCATTAGCAGCAGCTTTAGGTTCAGTTCACGGAACTTACTCAGGCGAACCAGTTTTAGGTTTCGATGAAATGTTAGCTATCTCAGAAGCTACAGGTGCTCCATTAGTATTACACGGTGGATCAGGTATTCCAGAATATCAAATCAAAAAAGCAATCGAACGTGGACATGCTAAAATCAACGTTAACACTGAATTACAACAACAATGGACAGCAGCAGTTCGTGCTAAATTAAATGCAGACGCTGGTGTTTATGACCCACGTAAAATTATCAAACCTGGTTTCGACGCAATCGTTAAGATTACAAAAGAAACAATGGACATCTTTGGTTCAACAGGAAAAGCTTAATTTATAACTGTATAGAGGCAGGCGATTTCGCCTGTCTCTTTTTAATTAGATCAGTAAATATCCACCGGCTAAGCCGGTGGATATTTATTTGAGCAAAAGAATACTACAAAAGAGCAAAATTATCATATGTGATAATTATCATATATGATAATTTTAAGGTGTGGAGGTGTGAGATATGAAGCGTAAGTTTAAAATCGAAAGAGATATGGTAGATCGGTTAGATGAGTATTCATACGAAGAAAAAGTAAAATATGCAGCCATATTAAAAATACTGCAAGAAGATGGGTTAACAGAAGAAATGATTCAAAAATGGGGTCGCTGGTATAAAGGAAAACATGGATTGCTAATAACCCTTTCAAAAAATGTTAAGGAGGAGATGGACGATGGGGACGTACCTAACTTCAAAACTTTGCAAGCTTTCATCAGAATATCCGACGTTTGAGTATGATTTAGAAAAGGAAATGATGATGCAGCGAGTTGCGTTACAAATGACAAAGTTACAAACGGTAACAGGACTTTCTTTGGAAGACTTTGCAAAAGAAGTCGATCTTAAAGCATCAAATCTTTCTAGATTGCAGAGTGGAGACCATAATCCAACTATCCTTACTCTGTTGGATTTAGCCTATCGATGTGGATATGATGTAGAAGTGAAAGTAAAAAAGAAAAAATTACCTAAATAGCATTACAAAATTACAATTATTCACAGAAAAATTCTTTTAGAGCATAGCAATTTAACTCCTAAATTTGTTTTTATAAGTGTAAGACTTATTAGATTATGAATAGAAATGAGGAGGAAAAATTATGACACATCATACATTTGTTGAGAAGAAACTGCATTTACGATTCAAAGGGAGTGACAGAAAAACAAAGAACCTGATTATTTCACGTCCTAAGGATAAATTGAAGAAGGATTCAGCTAATATAGCAATGGAGAGTATTATAGAAGCTAATCTTTTTGAAAAAGACGGAGTACAATTGTATGAAGGCCGAAGAGATGCTTATTATAAGACGCGGAGAGTGGATGTCTTTCTTTAACAACAATAAATAATCGAATAAATATCCACTGGCTAAGACGGTGGATATTTATTGTGGAGTAAGTTTCTTCTATATAAATTGTACCGGATAAAAAGGGGACATTTTCTCTTAAGAAAATTCTTGACGTGTTGGAGGAGAAATGCTATTCTATTAGAGGTGCTTTTATACCTGATTCCTGATAAGTAATCAAATCAGTCGTGCTGACTGGTAAGAAGGCCATTTTATGAGACAGCGATGTCTTTTAATTTTTAACAAAAAATGGTCCGCCCGGAAGTGTGGACCAAGAAGAACCCGTTAGGGAAGGAGGAAGAGCTTAATGCCAACTATTAACCAATTAGTCCGTAAACCTCGTAAATCAGCAGTGGAGAAATCAGCTTCTCCAGCGTTAGGTAAAGGCTATAACAGTTTCAAAAAATCACAAACGAATACAAACTCTCCACAAAAACGTGGTGTATGTACTCGTGTAGGTACTATGACACCTAAAAAACCTAACTCAGCGTTACGTAAATATGCCCGTGTACGTTTATCTAACTTAATCGAAGTAACTGCGTACATTCCAGGTATCGGTCACAACTTACAAGAACACAGCGTTGTATTAATCCGCGGTGGACGTGTAAAAGACTTACCAGGGGTACGTTACCATATCATTCGTGGTGCTTTAGACACTGCAGGAGTTAACAACCGTATGCAAGGTCGTTCTAAATACGGTACAAAACGTCCTAAAAAATAATTTTTTAAAATAAAACACTCATTAAATGAAAGGAGGATTATAAATGCCTCGTAAAGGTCCTGTCGCAAAACGTGATGTTTTACCTGATCCAATTTATAATTCAAAATTAGTTACTCGTTTAATCAACCGTTTAATGGTAGATGGAAAACGTGGTAAAGCTGCAACAATCTTATATAACGCATTTGATATCGTTAAAGAAAAAACTGGAAACGATCCAATGGAAGTTTTCGAACAAGCAATGAAAAACATTATGCCTGTTCTTGAAGTTAAAGCTCGTCGTGTAGGGGGTTCTAACTACCAAGTTCCTGTTGAAGTTCGTCCAGACCGTCGTACTACACTAGGTTTACGTTGGTTAGTAAACTACTCACGTTTACGTGGTGAAGACACAATGGAAGTTCGTTTAGCTAAAGAAATTATGGATGCTGCGAACAACACAGGTGCTTCTGTTAAGAAACGTGAAGACACACATAAAATGGCTGAAGCGAACAAAGCGTTTGCTCACTATCGTTGGTAAGATTAAAAAGGTTTTTCAACCTTTTTGGTCTTGCTTATTGTTAGAAATATAGAAAGAGGTGTAGAACGAAGATGGCAAAAAGAGAATTCTCTCTTGAAAATACTCGTAATATCGGTATCATGGCCCACATCGATGCAGGTAAAACTACAACGACTGAGCGTGTACTTTATTACACTGGTAAAATCCACAAAATTGGTGAAACTCACGAAGGAGCTTCACAAATGGACTGGATGGAACAAGAACAAGAACGTGGTATCACAATTACATCTGCTGCTACAACAGCACAATGGAAAGGCCACCGTATCAACATCATCGACACTCCGGGGCACGTGGACTTCACAGTTGAAGTAGAACGTTCTCTTCGTGTATTAGATGGTGCTGTAGCTGTACTTGATGCACAATCTGGGGTAGAACCTCAAACAGAAACTGTTTGGCGTCAAGCGACAACATACGGAGTTCCACGTATCGTATTTGCAAACAAAATGGATAAAATCGGTGCTGACTTCTTATATTCAGTACGTACAATCCACGAACGTTTACAAGCAAATGCACACCCAATTCAATTACCAATCGGAGCTGAAGACGACTTCACTGGTATCATTGACTTAATCAAAATGAAAGCTGAAATCTATACAAATGACTTAGGTACAGATATCCAAGAAACAGATATCCCTGAAGATTTACAAGATTTAGCTGAAGAATGGCGTGAAAAATTAGTGGAAGCTGTTGCTGAAACTGATGAAGAATTAATGGAACGCTATTTAGAAGGTGATGAAATTTCAGAAGCTGAATTAAAAGCAGCTATCCGTAAAGCTACATGTGCGGTAGAATTCTACCCAGTATTATGTGGTTCAGCCTTCAAAAACAAAGGGGTACAATTAATGTTAGATGCAGTAGTTGACTACTTACCATCTCCATTAGATGTTCCTTCAATTAAAGGGGTAGACCCTAACACAGACCAAGAAGTAGAACGTCATTCATCTGATGAAGAACCATTCTCAGCATTGGCCTTCAAAGTTATGACTGACCCATTCGTAGGTCGTTTAACATTCTTCCGTGTGTACTCTGGTACTTTACAATCAGGTTCATACGTTAAAAACTCAACGAAAGGTAAACGTGAACGTGTAGGACGTATCCTACAAATGCACGCGAACTCTCGTCAAGAAATTCCAGAAGTATTCTCAGGAGACATCGCTGCTGCAGTTGGTCTTAAAGATACAACTACAGGGGACACATTATGTGACGAAAAAGCAGAAGTTATCTTAGAATCAATGGAATTCCCTGATCCAGTTATCGAGGTTGCTATTGAACCTAAATCAAAAGCTGACCAAGATAAAATGGGTATTGCTTTACAAAAACTTGCAGAAGAAGATCCAACATTCCGTGCTTACACTAACCAAGAAACTGGTGAAACAGTTATCGCTGGTATGGGTGAGTTACACTTGGATATCATCGTTGACCGTATGCGTCGTGAGTTCAAAGTAGAAGCTAACGTAGGTGCTCCTCAAGTATCTTACCGTGAAACATTCCGTGCTTCTACGCAAGCTGAAGGTAAATTCGTTCGTCAATCAGGTGGTAAAGGTCAATACGGTCACGTATGGATTGAATTTACTCCTAACGAAGAAGGTGCTGGATTCGAATTCGAAAACGCAATTGTCGGTGGGGTTGTTCCTCGTGAATACATCCCTGCAGTTGAAGCTGGATTGAAAGATGCTATGGAAAACGGGGTATTAGCTGGTTATCCATTAGTTGACATTAAAGCTAAACTTTATGATGGAAGCTACCATGATGTCGATTCATCTGAAACAGCCTTCAAAGTTGCCGCTTCTATGGCATTGAAAGCTGCTGCTAAGAAAGCTCAACCTGCTATCTTAGAACCTATGATGGCTGTTGAAATTACAGTTCCTGAAGAATACTTCGGAGATGTAATGGGACACGTTAATGCTCGTCGTGGACGTGTAGAAGGTTCTGAAGTTCGTGGTAACGCACAAATCGTTAAAGGTATGATTCCTTTATCAGAAATGTTCGGTTACGCAACTACATTACGTTCTGCAACACAAGGTCGTGGTACATTTAGTATGACATTTGACCACTATGAAGATGTTCCTAAGAGCATTGCAGAAGAAATCATTAAGAAAAATGGCGGTAACGGAGAATAATCTCCCCCCCATTGATAACTATCAAATGAACGATATCGACTGGTTATGTCAGTCATAACCAGTTGATTTTTAAGAGAGTTCTTTGGTATAATTACAATCGGTAGATACTGTTATAGAATCTAACAAAACTCAATTAATAGGAGGAATCATTTAAATGGCAAAAGAAAAATTTGACCGTTCAAAACCACACGTTAACATTGGTACAATCGGCCACGTTGACCACGGTAAAACAACATTAACTGCTGCTATTACAACTGTATTAGCTAAGAAAGGTTTCGCGCAAGCTCAAGATTACGGTTCAATCGATAAAGCTCCAGAAGAACGCGAACGTGGTATCACAATCAACACTTCTCACGTTGAGTACGAAACTGACACTCGTCACTACGCTCACGTTGACTGCCCAGGACACGCGGACTACGTTAAAAACATGATCACTGGTGCTGCTCAAATGGACGGTGCTATCTTAGTAGTATCTGCAGCTGACGGCCCAATGCCTCAAACACGTGAACACATCTTATTATCACGTCAAGTAGGTGTTCCTTACATCGTTGTATTCTTAAACAAAGTTGACATGGTTGACGATGAAGAATTATTAGAATTAGTAGAAATGGAAGTTCGTGACTTATTATCAGAATACGATTTCCCAGGCGATGACACTCCAGTTGTTGCAGGTTCTGCTTTACGCGCTTTAGAAGGCGACGCTTCATACGAAGAAAAAATCTTAGAATTAATGGCTGCTGTTGACGAATACATTCCAACTCCAGAACGTGACGTTGACAAACCATTCATGATGCCAGTTGAAGACGTGTTCTCAATCACAGGTCGTGGTACAGTTGCTACAGGTCGTGTTGAACGTGGACAAGTTCGTGTTGGTGACGAAGTTGAAATCGTTGGTATTTCTGAAGAAACTTCTAAAACTACTGTAACTGGTGTTGAAATGTTCCGTAAATTGTTAGACTACGCTGAAGCAGGGGATAACATTGGTACATTATTACGTGGTGTTACACGTGACAACATCGAACGTGGACAAGTTCTTGCTAAACCAGGAACAATCACTCCACATACTAAATTCAAAGCTGAAGTTTACGTATTAACTAAAGAAGAAGGTGGACGTCACACTCCATTCTTCTCAAACTACCGTCCTCAATTCTACTTCCGTACTACAGACATCACTGGTGTTTGTGTGTTACCAGAAGGCGTTGAAATGGTAATGCCTGGTGATAACGTAACTATGGAAGTTGAATTAATTCACCCAGTAGCGATTGAAGCTGGTACTAAGTTCTCTATCCGTGAAGGTGGACGTACTGTAGGTGCCGGTTCAGTAGCTTCTATCGAAAAATAATTTTTCTAAATTAAATTTTCAAGACTATCCTTTATGGATAGTCTTTTTTTATTAAAATTTTTTAAAAATAAAATGTCAGACAATTGGAAGCGAATTGCAAAATTCACATAAGAAGTTTAAAAACGCTGATTTGACGGTGTTTGTAAAGGTTTTAAAGCAAAATGAAACACACGGGCGCGTGTGCATAAATAAATGTTGTTAAATCAACGGTTTTCGCTTGCAATCAAAAAGAGAATCTTGTATACTATTAAAAGTGCCGCAGAGGAATGTAAATTCTAAAGCAGCATACCCCCTCTTAAAATAAGAAGGGGAGCTATGAAACGAGAGGTTGCGACACGCCCGGACGCTTTGCCACGAAAGGGTTAAGTCGGAAATTCGCGTGGAGCTAGTCTTATGACAACATTAGACGAAGGAGGAAAGACAATGGCAAAACAAAAAATCCGTATCCGTTTGAAAGCTTACGAACATCGTGCGCTTGATCAATCAGCGGAAAAAATCGTAGAAACAGCAAAAAGAACTGGTGCTAGCGTAGCTGGTCCAATTCCATTGCCAACAGAAAGATCGCTTTACACAGTTATTCGTGCGACTCACAAATATAAAGATTCTCGCGAACAATTTGAAATGCGTACACACAAGCGTTTGATCGACATCGTTAATCCAACGCCAAAAACTGTTGATGCCTTAATGAAGCTTGATTTACCAAGCGGCGTTGACATCGAAATCAAATTATAATAAATAGAAAAATGGAGGTGTAACCATGACCAAAGGAATCTTAGGCAAAAAAGTAGGGATGACTCAATACTTTACAGAAGCAGGTGAACTTATTCCTGTAACAGTAGTTGAAGTAACTCCAAACGTTGTTCTTCAATTAAAAACAATCGAAAACGACGGTTACGAAGCTGTTCAATTAGGTTTCGACGACTTACGTGAAGTTTTATCAAATCGCCCTGCTAAAGGTCATGTAGCAAAAGCAAATGCTACTCCTAAGCGCTTCATTCGTGAATTCAACAATGTCGAGCTTAGCGAGTACGAAGTAGGACAAGAAATTACAGTTGATGTATTCAAAGCAGGAGACATCGTTGACGTAACAGGTACATCTAAAGGGAAAGGTTTCCAAGGTGCTATCAAACGTCATGGACAATCTCGCGGACCAATGGCACACGGTTCTCGTTACCACCGTCGTCCCGGTTCAATGGGTGGAGCATCATTCCCATCACGTGTTTTCAAAGGTAAAGCATTACCTGGACAAATGGGTGGCGACCGTATCACTATTCAAAACTTAGAAGTAGTGAAAGTTGATGCAGAACGCAATGTAATCTTAATCAAAGGTAATGTACCTGGATCTAAGAAATCATTAGTAGAAATTAAAACAGCAATTAAATCTAAATAATAAATAGGGAAGGAGGAACGAGAGAATGACAAAAGTTACATTATTTAAACAAGATGGAACAACAAACGGAGAAATCGAATTAAACTCAGATATCTTCGGAATTGAACCAAATGAAAATGTAGTATTCGACGCAGTAATCATGCAACGCGCTTCATTACGTCAAGGAACACACGCTGTTAAAAACCGTAGTGCAGTAAGCGGAGGCGGCCGTAAACCATGGCGCCAAAAAGGAACTGGTCGTGCTCGTCAAGGATCAATCCGTTCACCACAATGGCGTGGCGGAGGTATTGTATTCGGACCAACACCTCGTTCATATAGTTACAAATTACCTAAAAAAGTACGTCGCTTAGCGATTAAATCAGTATTATCACAAAAAGTATTGGATAACAAGCTTGTTGTAGTGGAAGCATTACAATTTGACGCACCAAAAACAAAAGAGTTTGCACAAGTATTGTCTAACTTAAACGTAGATACAAAAGTGTTAGTAGTTGTAGAATCTTCAAATGATTTCGCATTATTATCAGCTCGTAACATTCCAAACGTAACAATCGTTGACGAAACAGATGTTACTGTATTAGACGTTGTAAACAACGACAAACTATTATTCACAAAAGCAGCTCTTTCTAAAGTAGAGGAGGGACTTCAATAATGGATGCACGTGACGTAATCAAACGCCCTATCATTACTGAAGCTTCAATGCTTGCTACTGACGAAAAGAAATACACTTTTGAAGTTGATGTACGTGCTAACAAAATCCAAGTACGTCAAGCCGTAGAAGAAATTTTTGGTGTTAAAGTTGAAAAAGTTAACATCTTAAATGTACGTGCTAAATTCAAACGTGTTGGCCGCTACGGTGGTTACACTAACAAACGTCGTAAAGCAATTGTGAAGCTTACAAAAGATTCAAAAGATATTCAATTATTCGCTGAAGAAGCTTAATCTTCAGAATGAAAAACTACTATAATAATAGGAGGAAATAGACGTGGCGATTAAAAAATATAATCCAACCTCAAACGGCCGTCGTAATATGACAGGTTATGACTTCAGCGAAATCACAAAGTCAACACCAGAAAAAACTTTGTTGGAATCATCAAAAAACAACGCTGGTCGTAACAGCCAAGGTAAAATCACTGTACGTCACCAAGGTGGCGGACACAAACGTGCTTACCGTGTGATCGACTTCAAACGTAACAAAGATAACGTTGAAGGTGTCGTTCACTCAATCGAGTACGATCCAAACCGTACAGCAAACATTGCATTAATTCACTATGTAGATGGAGTTAAAGCATATATCATTGCTCCAAAAGGTTTACAAGTAGGACAACGTATCGAATCAGGAGAAAATGCTGATATTAAAGTAGGTAATGCATTACCATTAGCAAACATCCCAGTCGGTACTGTAATCCACAACATTGAAACAAAACCAGGTAAAGGCGGACAATTAGTTCGTTCAGCTGGTACAAGTGCACAAGTACTTGGTCAAGAAGGTAAATACACTTTAGTTCGTTTGAACTCAGGTGAAGTTCGTATGATTCTTTCAACTTGCCGCGCTACAGTTGGTACAGTTGGTAATGAACAACACGAATTAATTAACTTCGGTAAAGCAGGACGTTCTCGTTGGAAACGTAAACGCCCAACAGTTCGTGGTTCTGTAATGAACCCTAACGATCACCCACACGGTGGTGGTGAAGGTCGTGCTCCTATCGGACGTCCAACACCTGTATCTCCATGGGGTAAACCAGCTCTTGGATACAAAACTCGTAGCAAGAAAGCTCGTTCTAACAAGCTTATTGTTCGTGGTCGTAAAAAATAATTAATAACTAGATAACAAATCTGATTCTATTAAATTCTTGGAAGGAGGATTTCCGTAATGGGTCGTAGTTTGAAAAAAGGACCTTTCGTCGATGAACATTTGATGAAAAAGGTTGAAGCTGCTCAAGGTAGCGACAAAAAAGTTGTGATCAAAACTTGGTCTCGCCGTTCAACAATTTTCCCAAACTTTGTTGGACAAACAATTGCTGTATATGACGGCAGAAAACATGTTCCAGTTTATATTCAAGAAGACATGGTAGGACATAAATTAGGTGAATTTGCACCTACAAGAACATACCGTGGTCACGTGAATGACGATAAGAAATCTAAACGCAAATAACGAGGGGAGGACTTGAAAAATGTCAGAACAAATCACATCTGCTAAAGCAGTTGCTAAAACAGTTCGTATTGCACCTCGTAAAGCTCGCCTTGTTGTCGATCTAATTAGAGGTAAAAAAATCGGTGACGCAATTTCAATCTTGAAATTCACACCACGTTCTGCATCACCAATCGTAGAAAAAGTTTTAATGTCTGCAATTGCTAACGCTGAACACAATTTCGACTTAGATGTTGAAAACTTATATGTAAGTGAAGCTTACGTGAACGAAGGACCAACAATGAAACGTTTCCGTCCACGTGCTAAAGGTTCAGCTTCACAAATCTTAAAACGCACAAGCCACATCACTGTAGTGGTATCAGAGAAGAAGGAGGGATAATCAGTGGGTCAAAAAATTCATCCATTAGGAATGCGTGTCGGAATCATCCGTGACTGGGATTCAAAATGGTACGCAGAAAAAGATTTCGCAGAATTCTTGCATGAAGATTTAAAAATCCGTGATTATATCCGTAAACAATTAAACGAAGCTAGCGTTTCAACTATTGAAATTGAACGTGCTGCTAATCGTGTTAATGTTTCAATCCACACAGCTAAACCAGGTATGGTAATTGGTAAAGGTGGATCTGAAGTAGATAAATTACGTACAAACTTAAACAATTTAACAGGTAAACGAGTTCACATTAACATTGTTGAAATCAAAAAACCTGATTTAGATGCTAAATTAGTTGCTGAAGGAATCGCTCGCGACTTAGAACGTCGTATCGCTTTCCGTCGTGCACAAAAACAAGCAATCCAACGTACAATGCGCGCTGGTGCTAAAGGAATCAAAACTATGGTTTCAGGTCGTTTAAACGGTGCCGATATCGCTCGTTCTGAAAGCTATTCAGAAGGAACAGTTCCATTGCATACATTACGTGCGGACATTGACTACGCATGGGAAGAAGCAGATACAACATACGGTAAATTAGGTGTTAAAACTTGGATCTACCGCGATGAAGTATTACCAACAAGAAAGAACAAAAACTCTGAGAAAGGAGGGAAATAAACATGTTAGTACCTAAACGTGTAAAACACCGTCGTGAGTTCCGTGGAAAAATGCGCGGGGAAGCTAAAGGTGGTAAAGAAGTAGTATTCGGTACATACGGTTTACAAGCAACAGAATCTCACTGGATTACAAACCGTCAAATCGAAGCAGCACGTATCGCTATGACACGTTACATGAAACGTGGTGGGAAAGTATGGATTAAAATTTTCCCTCACAAATCATACACAGCTAAAGCTATCGGGGTTCGTATGGGTTCTGGTAAAGGGGCACCTGAAGGATGGGTTGCACCAGTTAAACGCGGTAAAGTGATGTTCGAAATCGCTGGCGTATCAGAAGAAGTCGCACGCGAAGCTTTACGTTTGGCATCACACAAATTGCCAGTTAAAACAAAATTTGTGAAACGCGAAGAAAATGGTGGTGAATCGAATGAAGGTTAATGAACTTAAGAAAGAACTTAAAGGGTTATCCACTGCTGAACTTGTTGAAAAAGAAAATGAATTAAAACAAGAACTATTCAACTTACGATTCCAACTTGCTACTGGGCAATTAGAAGGTACAGCACGCATTCGTGAAGTACGTAAACAAATTGCGCGTATCAAGACTGCATTGCGTCAAGAAGAATTGCAAAAATAATCATCAGCAAAGGAGGCAATGAACATGACTGTAGAACGTAACCAACGTAAAGTATATCAAGGACGCGTTGTTTCAGATAAGATGGACAAAACGTTAGTAGTTGCAATCGAAACTTACAAACGTCACTCAACTTACGGTAAACGTGTTAAATATACGAAAAAATTTGTAGCTCATGATGAAAATAACTCAGCAAAAGTTGGGGACATTGTTAAGATTATGGAAACTCGTCCATTGTCAAAAACAAAACGTTTCCGCTTAGTTGAAATTGTTGAAGAAGCAGTAATTATTTAATTTCAATTGTGTATACATTTGAAAGGAGGAACCAATAGTGATTCAAACAGAAACTCGACTAAAAGTGGCTGACAACTCAGGCGCTCGTGAAGTGTTAACAATTAGAGTTCTAGGCGGATCTGGCCGCAAAACAGCTAATATCGGTGACGTAATCGTTGCATCCGTTAAACAAGCAACACCAGGTGGAGTTGTTAAAAAAGGGGATGTCGTTAAAGCTGTAATCGTTCGTACTAAATCAGGTGCACGTCGTAAAGACGGTTCATACATTAAGTTCGACGAAAATGCATGTGTAATCATTCGTGATGACAAGAGCCCTCGTGGAACACGTATCTTTGGACCAGTTGCACGTGAATTACGTGATAACAACTACATGAAGATCGTTTCATTAGCTCCAGAAGTATTATAATTCTCATCAAAATCGAAGGAGGTGTAACACATGCACGTTAAAACTGGTGATATCGTAAAAGTAATCTCAGGTAAAGACAAAGGTAAAGAAGGAAAAATCTTAAAAAGTTTTCCTAAGAAAGACCGTGTAATCGTTGAAGGTGTTAACATTGTTAAGAAACATCAAAAACCATCTCAAGCGAACCAAACAGGGGGAATCGTTGAAGTGGAAGCTCCAATTCATGTTTCAAACGTAATGTTCGTAGACCCAACTACAGGTAAAGCAACTCGTACAGGCTTTAAAGTAGAAAACGGTGAAAAGGTACGTGTACCTAAAGGTCGTAATAAAGCATAATTCATTAATTTGAGGAAGGAGGACCATCCTGCATGAATCGCTTAAATGCAAAATACAAAAACGAAGTAGTACCTTCATTAATTGAAAAATTTAACTATAAATCAGTTATGGAAGTACCTAAAGTAGAAAAAATCGTTATTAATATGGGTGTTGGTGATGCAACATCAAACGCTAAAAACTTAGAAAAAGCAGTTGAAGAGTTAACATTAATCTCTGGTCAAAAACCAGTTGTGACAACTGCGAAGAAATCAATCGCTGGTTTCCGTTTACGTGAAGGTATGCCAATCGGAACTAAAGTTACTCTACGTGGTGAACGTATGTATGACTTCTTAGATAAGTTAGTAACAGTTTCATTACCTCGTGTACGTGACTTCCGTGGGATTTCTAAAAAATCTTTTGATGGACGCGGTAACTACACATTAGGTGTTAAAGAACAATTAATCTTCCCAGAAATTGACTACGATCGCGTAGACAAAGTTCGTGGTATGGATATTGTTATCGTAACAACAGCTAATACAGACGAAGAAGCAAAAGAATTATTAACTCAACTTGGAATGCCTTTCCAAAAATAAAAATTAAACTCACAGGAGGCGAGTAGTTTGGCTAAAAAATCAATGATCGCAAAGAACAAACGTCCAAAAAAATATTCAACTCAAGAATATACTCGTTGTGAACGTTGTGGTCGACCACATTCAGTTTATCGTAAATTCAAACTTTGCCGTATTTGTTTACGTGAGCTTGCCTATAAAGGGCAAATCCCAGGAATGAAGAAAGCAAGTTGGTAATCATTACTACTTGATAAAGGAGGTACTCATTAATGGTTATGACAGATCCAATCGCGGATTTCTTAACTCGTATTCGTAACGCGAACATGGTTCGTCACGAATCACTAGAAGTTCCGTCATCAAACATGAAAGTTGCTATTGCAAACATCTTAAAAGCTGAAGGATTCATCAAAGATTTCTCAGTTGAAGAAGATGGTAAACAAGGCATCATGAAAGTGTTCTTGAAATATGGAAAAAATAACGAACGTGTAATCACAGGCTTGAAACGTATTTCTAAACCTGGTTTACGTGTTTATGCTAAAACAGGTGAAGTTCCTAAAGTATTAAATGGTTTAGGAATTGCAATTGTGTCAACATCTGAAGGTGTTATCACAGATAAAGAAGCAAGAGCTAAAAACGTAGGTGGAGAAGTTCTAGCGTACGTTTGGTAATCTAGTAAATAAGGAGGTGCAGCCAAGTGAGCCGTATCGGAAATAAACCAGTCGTTATTCCAGCAGGAGTAACAGTAGACTTAAAGGACAACACAGTTACTGTAAAAGGTCCTAAAGGTGAATTAACTTATACATTCAACCAAAACATTTCTTTAGAGCAACGCGAAGGTGAAGTAGTATTCACTCGTCCAGATGATTCAAAAGAAAACAAAACAATCCACGGAACAACTCGCGCAGTATTCAACAACATGGTAGTTGGAGTTACTGATGGATTCCAAAAAGAATTGGAATTAATCGGGGTTGGGTATCGTGCTCAATTACAAGGTAAAAAACTTGTATTAAACGTTGGATATTCTCATCCAGTGGAGTTCACTCCAGAAGAAGGTATCGAAATCGAAGTTCCTTCAAATACAAAAGTAATCGTTAAAGGTTATGACAAACAAAAAGTTGGCGAATTAGCTGCTAACATTCGTGGCGTACGTCCTCCAGAACCTTATAAAGGTAAAGGAATTCGTTACGTTGATGAATTTGTACGTCGTAAAGAAGGTAAAACAGGTAAATAATTTTAGCGATTATTTACCTTTTGTTGCGCTTGATGCAGCATGATTAATTAATAAGAGGTGAAAATTGTGATTACAAAACCAGACAAAAATAAAGTGCGTCAAACTCGTCACGCACGTGTTCGTCGCAAAATTTCTGGTACTGCTGAGTGCCCACGCTTGAACGTTTTTCGTTCTAACAAAAACATCTACGCTCAATTAATTGATGACGTAGCGGGTGTGACGCTAGCAAGTGCCTCTACTTTAGATACTAATGTAGAAAACGGAACAAAAACTGAGGAAGCTTCTGCTGTAGGTAAATTAATTGCAGAACGCGGACTTGAAAAAAATATTAAGAAAGTAGTCTTTGACCGTGGTGGATACTTATACCATGGACGTGTAAAAGCTTTAGCTGAAGCAGCACGTGAAAATGGACTAGTATTCTAGGAAAAGGAGGATCCACAATTCATGGTTAATGTTGATGCAAGAAACTTAGAATTAGAAGATCGTGTTGTTGCGATTAACCGCGTTACAAAAGTTGTAAAAGGTGGACGTCGTTTACGTTTTGCTGCTTTAGTAGTTGTCGGTGACCATAATGGACATGTTGGTTTCGGTACTGGTAAAGCTCAAGAAGTACCAGAAGCTATTCGTAAAGCTATTGAAGATGCTAAGAAAAACCTTATTGAAGTTCCAACTAGTGGTTCTACAATTCCTCACGAAGTTATCGGTCGTTTCTGCGGTGGTAACGTATTGTTAAAACCAGCTCAAGCCGGTTCAGGAATTGCTGCAGGTGGACCAGTTCGTGCCGTTGTTGAATTAGCAGGTATTTCAGACGTAACTTCAAAATCTTTAGGTTCTAACACACCAGTTAACATGGTACGTGCTACAATCGAAGGATTAAAACAATTAAAACGTGTTGAAGATGTTGCTGCTTTACGTGGCAAATCAGTTGAAGAACTTTTAGGATAAGGAGGACATTATAATGGCAGAATTAAAGATTACTTTAAAGAAAAGCTTGATTGGACGTCCTCAAAACCAAATCGATACTTGTAAAGCATTAGGCTTAACAAAAATTCGTTCAACAGTTGTTAAACCAGCTAACGTAGCAATTAAAGGTATGGTTAACACAGTTTCACATTTAGTGGATGTTGAGGAAGTTTAATTTAAAACTTATAAGAGGAGGTGCCCAGAACATGAAACTTCATGAATTACAACCAGCTGAAGGTTCTCGTAAAGAACGTAACCGTGTTGGTAGAGGTCAAGGTTCAGGAAATGGTAAAACTGCTGGACGCGGAAGCAAAGGTCAAAAAGCTCGTTCAGGCGGTGGCGTTAGATTAGGATTTGAAGGTGGACAAACTCCATTATTCCGTCGTATTCCAAAACGTGGTTTCCAAAATATTAATCGTAAAGAATATGCAGTTGTAAATCTTGAAACATTAAATCGTTTTGAAGATGGTCAAGAAGTAACTGCGGCTGTACTAGTTGAGGCCGGTATCGTTAAAAACGAAAAAGACGGTATTAAAGTGTTAGCTAATGGTAAACTTGAACGCAAGTTAACTGTAAAAGCAAATAAATTCTCGCAAGCAGCAAAAGAAGCTATTGAAGCTGCAGGTGGAACTGTAGAGGTGATCTAATGTTCACTCTACTAAAAAATGCTGTTCAAATGAAGGAAATTAGAAATCGTCTATTATTTACATTAATGATTCTAATTATCTTTCGTATTGGATCACAAGTAACGGTTCCTGGTGTAAATGCTGGAGCAATTCAAACATTTGCAACTACAGGAATCTTCGGGTTGTTAAATACATTTAGCGGTGGTGCATTATCAAACTTCTCATTATTCTCAATGGGTGTTTCACCATATATCACTGCTTCGATTGTTGTTCAATTGTTACAAATGGATCTCTTACCGACATTCGTTGAATGGTCTAAACAAGGGGAAGTTGGTCGACGTAAATTAAATACAGCAACGAGATATTTAACAATTGTTATTGGATTTTTCCAAGCTTATGCAATTTCATTTGGATTTAATGTTTGGTCAAATTATGGCTTAATTAATAATCCAGGGATTAAAACATTTTTAATGATTGCGCTTGTGTTAACAGCTGGTTCAATGTTCCTTACATGGTTAGGGGACATGATAACCGTTAAGGGGATTGGAAATGGTGTTTCTGTTCTAATCTTCGCAGGTATTGTAGCAAGAATGCCGCATGATATTTATGAATTCTATGTAAAACAAATTCAAGGTCGTGCAGATACTGAATTATATCGTGCAATAGGATTCACGGTTGCATTGATTGTAGCGATTGTTTTAGTCGTTATGTTAGTAGTTTATATTGAACAAGCACAACGTCGCTTACCAATTTCCTACTCAAAACGTGCAACAGGATCAAGTGAAACATCTTGGTTACCATTAAAAATCAACTCTGCAGGGGTAATTCCTGTTATCTTTGCTAGTTCATTCATGACATTACCATCGACGATTTTAAGTCTTTATGCTAATGATCATAGTGAGTCTGGCTGGTACCAAATTGCAACTAACATTTTTGATTTTACTAAGCCTGCGGGTGCAACATTATACACAGTGTTAATTGTTGTGTTTACATTCTTCTATGCTTTCGTTCAGGTTAACCCTGAGAAAGTAGCAGAAAACTTACAGAAATCTGGTGGTTACATCCTAAGTGTTCGTCCAGGTAAAGATACTGAATCATTTGTTTCAAGTACATTACTACGATTGAGTACAGTAGGTGCTCTTTACTTAGGAGGTATTTCAATTCTTCCTATGGTGGCTGCAGCATTGTGGAACTTACCAAGAGGATTGATGCTAGGTGGTACAAACCTTCTAATCGTTGTCGGGGTTGCTTTAGAAATCAGCCGACAAATTGAAGGTCGTACGATTAAACGTAAGTATAAAGGATTTATTGAGGAATAACAGATTAATTGACAAGATGCAGTAATGCGTTTTGTCAGTTCCTCAGTTATGATTCTAGGAGGCAACTATGAACATTATTTTAATGGGCTTACCTGGTGCAGGTAAAGGCACTCAAGCTGAAAAAATCGTTGCTACATACGGAATTCCACATATTTCAACAGGAGATATGTTCCGTGCTGCTATGCAACAACAAACTGAATTAGGTCTGAAAGCTAAATCATTTATGGATAAAGGCGAATTAGTACCTGATGAAGTAACAAACGGCATTGTAAAGGAACGTTTACAACAAGCCGATACAGAAAAAGGATTCTTATTGGACGGTTTCCCACGTACTCAGGCACAAGCGGAAGCACTAGACAAAATCATGGAAGAATTAAATCGCTCAATTGATGCAGTGATTAATATCGAAGTGAACCCAGAGATCTTAATGCAACGTCTAACAGGAAGAATTATTTGTCGCAACTGTGGATCAACTTACCACAAAACAAATAACCCTCCTAAAGTAGAAGGTACATGTGATCGTTGTGGTTCTCATGATTTCTATCAACGTGAAGACGATAAACCTGAAACAGTGGAAAATCGAATTCAAATTAACATTGAACAATCAAAACCAATCTTAAACTACTATAATGCAAAAGGCTTATTACGTAATGTTGATGGAGAAAGCGGCATTGACAATCTCTTCAAAACAATTCAATCAATTATGGGCGAACCTCGCTAGGAACTGCCTGTTATCTTGCATTTATGGTAGCTAAAATGGTATACTTAGAAAGTTAGATAACGGTAGAAGTCCGTCAAATAATCCGTAAAAACTTTTTACAAGTAAGGAGGATGAGACATGGCAAAGGAAGACGTAATTGAAATTGAAGGTATTGTTAATGAAACATTACCGAATGCGATGTTCAAGGTCGAACTTGAAAACGGTCATGAGGTTTTAGCGCATGTATCTGGAAAAATCCGGATGCACTACATTAAAATTTTACCAGGCGATAAAGTTACGGTTGAATTATCACCGTATGATTTAACGCGTGGAAGAATCACGTATCGCTTTAAATAATGGACTCCGTTAATGAAATAGAGGAGGGAACTTAAATGAAAGTTAGAGCATCAGTAAAACCAATTTGCGAAAAATGTAAAGTTATTAAACGCAATGGTAAAGTTATGGTGATTTGTCAAAATCCCAAACATAAACAACGTCAAGGATAATATATAAGGAGGTACTCATTAGTATGGCTCGTATTGCAGGTGTGGATATTCCACGTGAAAAACGTGTTGTTATTTCTTTAACCTATATTTACGGTATCGGTGTTACTACTTCAAAACAAATTTTAGCTGCTGCTAATGTTAATGAAGATACTCGTGTTCGCGATTTAACGAATGATGAGTTAGACCGTATCCGTGCTGAAGTGGATAAACTAAAAATTGAAGGTGACTTACGTCGTGAAGTGAACTTGAACATCAAACGTTTGATGGAAATCGGTTCATACCGTGGAGTTCGCCATCGTCGTGGTTTACCAGTTCGTGGACAAAATACAAAAAATAATGCTCGTACTCGTAAAGGCCCAGCTAAGGCTATTGCAGGTAAGAAAAAATAATTTAGAGAAGAAGGAGGTTAATTCTTCATGGCAAAGAAAGTTGTACGCAAACGCCGCGTGAAAAAGAATATTGAATCTGGTGTAGCACACATCCGTTCAACATTTAATAATACAATTGTTATGATTACAGACGTTCATGGTAATGCTGTTTCATGGTCTTCTGCAGGTGCTTTAGGATTTAAAGGTTCTAAAAAATCAACACCATTTGCTGCTCAAATGGCTGCTGAATCTGCTGCAAAAGGTTCAATGGAGCACGGAATGAAAACTGTAGAAGTTTCTGTTAAAGGTCCTGGTTCAGGTCGTGAAGCTGCTATTCGTTCATTACAAGCTACAGGTTTAGAAGTGACAGCAATTCGTGACGTAACACCAATCCCTCATAATGGATGTCGTCCTCCAAAACGCCGTCGTGTGTAATGGATTGTTATTGTTGAATTTTGTCGGACAATCGCACATTGAACGAACGTTTTGAAAGGGGTAAAAAACATGATCGAAATTGAAAAACCAAAAATTGAGACGATTGAAGTCAGCGAAGATGCAAAATTTGGTAAATTCGTTGTTGAGCCACTTGAACGCGGTTATGGTACTACCTTAGGGAATTCATTACGCCGAATCTTATTATCGTCACTCCCTGGTACTGCAGTAACAGATATCCAAATGGATGGCGTTTTACATGAATTTTCAACAATAGATGGCGTAGTTGAAGATGTAGCTGCAATCATTTTAAATATTAAAAAAATTGCGCTTAAATCTTTCGGTGAAGATGAAAATAAAGTATTAGAAATTGATGTTAAAGGACCAGCAGTTGTAACTGCAGGCGATATCAAACACGATAGCGACATTCAAGTTCTAAACCCTGATTTATACATTTGTACAGTAGCAGAAGGTCATCACTTCCACGTTCGTATGAACGCTAAAAATGGTCGTGGGTATGTTCGCTCTGAATACAATAAATCTGAAAATATGCCAATTGGTGTTATTCCAATTGATTCTATTTATACTCCGATTAGTAAAGTGAACTACCAAGTAGAGAACACTCGTATTGGTCAAAAAAATGTTTATGACAAACTAACTCTTGATGTATGGACAGATGGTTCTATCGCACCTCAAGATGCTATTAGTTTAGCAGCTCGTATTTTAACAGAGCACTTGAATATTTTTGTTAACTTAACAAATGAAGCACTTCCTATAGAAATCATGGTCGAAAAAGAAGAAACTCAAAAAGAACGTCTTCTTGAAATGACTATTGAAGAATTAGATTTATCAGTTCGTTCTTATAACTGCTTGAAACGTGCTGGAATTAATACAGTACATGAATTAACAAGCAAATCAGAAGCTGAAATGATCAAAGTTCGCAACTTAGGTCGTAAATCTCTAGAAGAAGTAAAACAAAAACTAATCGATTTAAATTTAGACTTACGTCGTGAAGACTAATAGAAACTCTTAAGAAGGAGGAATATTATAAAATGGCTTATCGTAAATTAGGACGTACAAGTTCACAACGTAAAGCGTTACTACGTGACTTGACAACAGACTTAATTATTAACGAACGTATCGTTACTACTGAAGCTCGTGCTAAAGAAATTCGTTCTACTGTAGAAAAAATGATTACTTTAGGTAAACGTGGTGACTTACATGCTCGTCGTCAAGCAGCTGCATTTGTTCGTAACGAAGTTGCAGATGTTCGTGAAGAAGACGAAAAAATCGTTGTTGAAACAGCGTTGCAAAAATTATTTAATGATTTAGCTTCTCGTTACAACGAACGTCAAGGTGGATACACTCGTATTCTTAAAACAGAACCTCGTCGTGGCGATGCTGCACCAATGGTTATCATTGAATTAGTTTAATATAACATTCAATCGAACACTTTTCGATGGTTGAAAAGAGCGTCATGATGGTAATAATCATCTTGCTTTGTAAGATGGGAAGTCTGAGGCTACTGAATGGTAGCCTTATTCTTTCCTTGATTATTTAGTCTAGCTCGCTGCCTTCCCGTCATTCATTTGGCGGGGAAGCACTTCATCGTATTAAAGTGTGTTTTTTTATTTTATACATATTTTTTTATATCATACATAGAATAAGGAAAGGGGTGTCGTTATTGAATCAGACTATTATTGAGTTAGAAGATATTCATTATCGTTATCATGAAGACGATGCCAGAGAAGCCCTTGCAGGAGTTTCACTAGAAATTCGACGAGGTGAATGGTTAGCAATTATTGGTCATAATGGATCTGGGAAATCTACTTTGGCTAAAGTTATGAATGGTTTGATTGAAGCAAATAAAGGCTCCGTTATTGTAAATGGAAAAACGTTAACTGAAGAGACCGTATTTGATGCAAGAAGAACAGTTGGAATGGTCTTCCAAAATCCTGATAATCAATTTGTGGGGACTACTGTGGAAGATGATATTGCTTTTGGGTTGGAAAATATTGGACTTCCTCGAGAAGAAATGCTCGAACGTGTAACCAAAGTTCTTGATATGGTGAAAATGTCTGAATTCCGGACGAAAGAACCAGCTCGCTTATCAGGTGGGCAAAAACAAAGAGTAGCCATTGCGGGAGTAACGGCATTAGAACCTGAAGTAATTATTTTAGATGAAGCAACATCGATGTTAGATCCAAAAGGGCGTTTAGAAGTGATTTCGACAATTCAAAAGCTTCATAAAGAAAAGAAGATTACCGTTATTTCTATTACACATGATTTGGATGAAGCAGCTCAAGCAGACAGAGTTGTTTTGATGGAGCAAGGTCAAATTCAACAAATTGGGACTCCAAAGGAAATTTTCAAATTAGGATCCAAACTAGTTGAAAAAGGATTAGATGTTCCTTTTGCTGAGAAACTGATAGAAGCTCTTCGTGAAAGAGGAATAAATGTCCCTGAGGAGTATTTAGATGAGGAAGGATTGGTGGAGTGGTTATGGACATCCGTTTTAACGAAGTAAATTTCGCATACCAAGCAAACACTCCCTTTGAAACACGAGCATTATATGACGTGAATTTTGCAATTCCTTCTGGGAAGTACACTGCAATCATTGGTCATACTGGTTCAGGAAAGTCGACTATTCTTCAACATTTGAATGCTTTATTAAAACCTACTACAGGAACAGTTACTTTAGGGGAACGTATAGTGGATGCTCAAACGAGTAATAAGGATCTTAAACCTCTACGAAAAAAAGTAGGAATTGTATTCCAATTCCCTGAAGCACAACTTTTTGAAGAAACCGTTCAGAAAGATATTGCATTTGGTCCAAAGAATTTTGGAGTGAGTGAGGAAGAGGCTAATCAAATTGCCAAAGACACACTGAAAATTGTGGGACTTCCTGAAGATGTCTTACAAAAGTCTCCGTTTGATTTATCTGGAGGGCAAATGCGCCGTGTTGCTATTGCAGGAGTATTAGCGATGCAGCCTGAGGTGTTAGTGCTAGATGAACCAACTGCGGGACTAGATCCCAAAGGTCGTAAAGAAATGATGGAGATGTTTTCCTCCTTGCAAAAAGAGCAAGGGATTACCATCGTTCTTGTAACACATCAAATGAATGATGTCAGTGACTATGCGGATTACGTGATTGTTTGTGAGAAAGGAACTGTTGTAAAAACAGGTACACCTGAAGAAGTGTTCTCGGATGCCCAATGGCTACAAGAAAAACAATTAGGTCTTCCTTCGACCATTCAATTTGTGGAGAAACTGAAGGCAAAAGGTTTTACAACCGAAGAACGCCCAATGACATTAGATCAATTAGCGGATTTACTGGTTTCACATTCTAGTTTAGGAGGTGAAGCAGGTGCTCGATAAATTAATATTAGGACGCTATTTACAAGGGGACTCATGGATTCATAAACTTGATCCAAGAACGAAATTAATTGGAACGTTTGCGTTTGTATTAGTTATCTTCTTAGCCAATAACTGGGTAACATATGGCTTGTTAATTGTCTATACACTTATTGCGTTGCTCTTATCGAAGATTCCGCTAGGATTCTTCTGGAAAGGGATTAAACCATTAATTTGGGTGATTCTATTCACAGTAGCACTTCAAATTCTATTCACAAGCGGAGGTGAAGTCTACTTTAAATGGGGATTCATTCAAGTGACTTCCGAGGGGATTATTAACGCGGTATTCATTTTCTTACGCTTTGTATTAATTATCTCATTCTCAACGCTCTTAACGCTAACAACTGCACCCTTGCAGTTAACAGATGCGATTGAAGCAGTAATGAAACCTCTCTCTGTTGTGAAATTTCCAGTACATGAGGTTGCATTAATGCTATCGATCGCGCTTCGTTTCGTTCCAACTTTAATGGATGAAGCACAAAAAATTATGAACGCGCAACGAGCTCGTGGGGTTGATTTTGGAGAAGGAAATCTCTTTGAACAAATGAAGGCGATTATTCCAATTCTTATTCCACTTTTTGTGAGCTCATTGAATCGTGCAGAAGACTTGGCCACAGCCATGGAAGCACGTGGATACCAGGGAGGAGACGGACGTAGTAAGTACCGTGTTCTGAACTATGATATGCGTGACGCAATTGCGGGATTATCCCTAGTGGTTGTAACAATTTTATTATTTGTATTTAAAGTATAAAAGGTAAGGAGCTTGACTTGTCAAGCTCTTTTTTGAAAGAAGGGAAAAGGATGCAGCGATATAAACTCATTATTCAATATGATGGAACGCCCTATGTTGGATTTCAAGTGCAAGAGAATGGAAATAGTATTCAAGCTGAACTGAATAAGGCTCTGAAGAAGATGACGAAGGGACAATATATTCCGGTTAGTGGATCTGGACGAACAGACTCTGGTGTGCATGCCAACGGTCAAGTAGTTCATATCGATTACCCAAAACGAATAGAGGCAAACGCACTTGTTCGTGCGATGAATAGTTTATTACCAACTTCAATCCGGATTGTTTCAGCAGAAGCGGTGTCTGAAGACTTTCACGCGCGCTATAGTGTGATCGGGAAACGATATATTTATAAAGTAACGACTGCACAGGTACAGAGTCCGTTTCTTCGTCAGTATGAGCTGCATCACCCATTCAAAACCGATGTAGACCGCATCAACAAGGCTTTTGAAGTAGTGATTGGAGAACATGATTTTACAAGTTTTTGTTCGACGAAAAGCGATAAGGAATCTAAAGTTCGGGTTGTGACTAAAGCAGAAGTGAAGAGAGACGGTGATGAATTGATTTTCACGTTCGAAGGGAAAGGATTCCTTTATAATATGGTGCGAATTCTCGTTGGAACGGCGCTTCAAATTGGAGATGGTTTACGAGAAGTCGAAGAGATGAAACAGATTTTAGAAGCCATGGACCGAAATGCAGCAGGTCCAACGGCACCTGCACATGGATTGTACTTAGATGAAGTATTTTATAAGAATTTCAGCTAGAAATATGATAGGATGAAGATAGTTATTTTAAAAGGAGTGTCAATATGGTATTAGAAAATTTTGATGTAAATTTACAAAAATATGCAAAATTACTAGTATCTACAGGAATTAATGTTCAACCAGGACATACTGTAGTAATTTATGCAGAAGTGGAACAAGCACCTTTTGCACGTTTATTAGTTAAAGAAGCTTATCAATTAGGAGCAAGCGAAGTTATCGTTCAATGGAGTGATGATGAAATCAACCGTGACCGTTTATTATATGCTGCGGAAGATCGTATTACGACTGTTCCAGAATATAAAGTACAAGAAATGCACTATTTATTAGATCATAAAGCAAGTCGTTTAAGCATTGTTTCTAGAGATCCAGATGCATTAAATGGAGTAGATACAAGTCGTCTTGCAAAATCGATGAAAGCTACAAGTGTTGCTTTAAAACCAATGCGTGTTGCAGGTCAATCGAATAAAATAAGCTGGACAGTAGCAGCTGCAGCAGGTAGCGCATGGGCTAAAAAAGTATTCCCAGAAGCAACATCAACGGAAGAAGCAGTAGATTTATTATGGGATCAAATCTTCAAAACTTGCCGTGTTTACGCTGATGATCCAGTAGCAGCATGGAAAGAACATGAAGAAAAATTAGATGCAAAAGCAGCTATCTTAAACAAAGAACAATTCGTAAAATTACACTACACTGCACCAGGGACAGACTTAACTCTAGGAATGCCTAAAAACCATGTTTGGGAAAGTGCAGGAAGCATCAATGCTCAAGGAGAACACTTCATCGCAAATATGCCAACAGAAGAAGTCTTCTCAGCTCCAGATTACCGCGTAGCTGACGGATATGTATCAAGCACAAAACCATTAAGCTATAACGGTAACATTATCGAAGGCATCAAAGTGACTTTCAAAGACGGTCAAATCACAGAAGTATCTGCTGAAAAAGGCGACCAAGTAATGAAAGACTTAGTATTCGAAAACAATGGTGCTCGTGGATTAGGTGAAGTAGCACTAGTAAGCGACCCATCACCAATCTCACAATCAGGCATTACATTCTTCAATACATTATTCGATGAAAATGCATCTAACCACTTAGCAATTGGTTCAGCATATGCTACAAGTGTTAAAGGTGGCGAAAACTTCGAAACTGAAGAAGAATTAAGAGAAGCTGGATTAAACCGTGCGGATGTACACGTGGACTTCATGATCGGTGGACCAGAAATGAATGTAGACGGTATTCGTGAAGACGGTACTGTTGTTCCAATCTTCCGCAACGGAGACTGGGAAATTTAGTAAAAATATGAATTAAACCCAACATAAAAGGACATCAAGTTTAGGAGTTCTCCTAAGCTTGATGTCCTTTTTTAGTAAGAAGACTATAGAAAAATCTTATAGAGGTATAAAAAAACTCAATTGGTAAATAAATCACAAACATTGTACAATAAATAGAGATAAAAGCTTACAAATCTCGCAATAATTCTATTAATTCGATTGTATTTTGCGAATAAGTTTGATTTGGAAGATAAGCCACTCCAATCGGGAAGAAACTCTTCTTATCGTCTAGAGGAATCCAAGTAAGAGAAGCATCAGAATAAAATTCCTTATATTCATGAGCCATAATGCAAATGGAATTAAAGGTTGCTAAACTTGCTAGCAAAACCTCCCAATTATCATCTGTATAAACAATATGAGGCTCAAATCCAAAGTCTCTAGAACGAGTATGAAGTAGTTTTCCTAACATAAAGTTTCTTGATAAAGTACTGAAACGTTCCTTTTTGAGATTTTCAAAGGTGAGGGAGGATGCATGTTCAAACGGATGACCTTTCGGAACAACGATACTAGCATGGTATCCTAAAAATTCTTTTTGAAAAGGCTCAAGGTAAATATCGGTTTCAATTTTTGGAAATGAAAGAACACCAAGATCAATTTCGCCATTGATGAGAGCGGTTTGTAGTTCTCTAGACCCGCCTTGAATCATGGTTAGATGAACAGTGGGGTGGGACATCATAAATCTAGAGAATACTGGCATTAGTTTAATGGCAAAAAGAGTAGGGAGACCTATTCGGATAGTTTCTTTTTGCGGGCGATTTAGCTTCTGAATTTTTTGAACAGTTTCTTCTAACTGTAAAATAATTTTTTTCGCATCTTCGTATAGGAGTTGTCCAGCATCCGTTAAACAGATTCCGTTTGTTTGCTGAATAAAAAGTGGAGTATGCAATTCAGATTCTATTTTTTTAATGGTTTGGGAAAGGGTAGGTTGTGTGATGAATAAACTGCGTGCAGCTGGGGAGTATCCCCCATGGTCAACAATACTTACAAAGTATTGTAGGTGTTTAATATCCATTTGAATGTCTCCTTGTCATTTAAGTGAAATCTTACACATTATTTTATCAAAGAAAAAAATGAGAAGCAATGTCTATTTTAATTAAGGAGGAATAAGTATGAAAATAACAATAGCTGGTGCAGGCGCAATGGGAAGTCGTTTCGGATTGATGTTACATAACGCAGGATACGAAGTAGTACTAGTTGATGGTTGGAAAGATCATGTAGAAGCCATTCAAAAAGAGGGATTAAAGGCGAACTTCAATGGTGAAGAGGTGATTGTCAAATTACCAGCGCTACTTCAGAGTGAAGTAACAGAGTCTGCTACAAGTGATTTGATAATTCTATTTACAAAGGCGATGCAATTAGAAAAAATGCTCAATGATTTGAAACCTGTTATTCATGAGAAGACTAAAGTGCTATGCTTACTAAACGGTATTGGTCATGAAGAAGTCATCGAACAGTTTGTTCCTAAAGAAAATATCTTTATAGGGAATACGATGTGGACTGCAGGAATGGAAGGTCCAGGACGAGTGAAATTATTCGGTAGTGGAACAGTTGCCTTAAAGAACTTAGTAGATACGGACGATGCAAAAAAAGAAGCGCTAGAGATTGTCGAGGTATTGAACAGCGCAGGTTTAAACGCTAATTATTCAGAGAATATCCTATATGCCATCTACAAGAAGGCTTGCGTCAATGGTACAATGAATGGCTTATGTACAATATTATTAAGTAATATGTATGAGTTTGGATCCACTACGGATGCGCATATGATTGTTGAAAATATAGTGAAAGAATTTGCAGAAGTTGCAAAATTTGAAAATGTTGAAATAAATGTTCCGGAAATTGTTGAATATATCGAAAGTAATTGTTATAATTGTAAGACAATTGGACTTCACTATCCATCTATGTATCAAGACTTAAATAAAAATAATCGTTTAACGGAGATTGATTATATTAATGGTGCGGTTGTTCGTAAAGGTGAAAAATATGGAGTGCCAACACCGTATTGTGCTTTTCTAACTGCTTTGGTTCATTGTAAAGAACAAATTTTAGGAGCAAAATAGCTCAAGAAAGAGGGGAAATTATGGAAGCTCAGGCTCAAACAAAAATGACAGGAAAAGTCTTTGTCAATAAAATCTTATCAGGAACAGCACTAGGGGTTATTGTTGGTCTAATTCCAAACGCTGTTTTATCTGCAATCTTAAAATATTTTAGTCAATATCCAATTGCTGTAACAATTACACAAATTGCAGTAATTTTCCAATTAGCAACGCCCCTTATCATTGGTGGATTAATCGCATTGCAATTTGGATTCAAACCAATGGAAATGATGGTAACAGCGGGTGCCTGCTTTGTAGCAAGTGGGGTTGTGACTTACAATGCTGAACTGAAAGCTTATGTGGGTGCGGGAACTGGTGACTTAATTAACACAATGGTGACTGCAGCGATTGCAGTTGGTATGTTGATGCTCATTAAAGATAAATTTGGGTCAACAGCAGTGGTCGCAATGCCAATCGTCGTTGGGGTTGGATCTGCGTTTATCGGATTATTACTCTTACCATACGTTAAAATGATTACTGCAGCGATTGGTCAAGTCATCAACGAGTTCACAACATTACAACCAATTTTGATGTCTATCTTAATCTGCTGCTCATTTGCATTTTTAATCATCTCACCAATCTCTACAGTAGCGATTGGTTTAGCGATTCAGTTAAACGGTGTGTCTGCTGGGGCTGCTGCAATGGGGGTTGCTGCAACTGCTGTAGCATTAGTAGTTCATTCATGGAAAGTGAATAAATCAGGGGTAACATTAGCGATTGCTCTAGGGGCAATGAAATTAATGATGCCAAACTTATTCAAATATCCAGTCATCTTGATTCCATGTTTATCGACAGCGATTCTTTCAGCGATTCCTGTAGCGCTCTTCTCAGTCAGTGGTACGCCACAATCTGCTGGGTTCGGTCTCGTAGGTTTAGTAGGGCCCTTAGCTTCTATTGACGCAGGATTGAATGTTGGATTAGCGGCTATCGTTTGGTTCGTTGTTCCAATTGCTGCAGCGATTGCAAGTAAGCTTGTATTTGAAAAAGTATTAAAACTATACGATTCTTCAGTAGTCTTCAAATTCCAAGACTAATCAATAAAAATCCTATCGACTCCTTCATGTAATTGCATGGAGGAGTTTATTTTTATTTTTCAAGGAAGATGGTACAATAAACCTAATAGAAGGGAGTGGTTGCATGAGAATTCAGCAACTCATTTATTTTGAAAAAATTGCTGAAAAAGGTTCGATGAATGAGGCGGCCAAAGAGTTATACGTCAGCCAACCAAGTTTGTCGAAGGCCATTCGTGAACTTGAAATCGAGATGGATATTACGCTTTTTCAACGTGGGAATACGGGAATTACTTTGACGGCAGAAGGACGAGAATTTCTAGTATATGCTCGTCAAGTCCTCGATCAAGTAAATTTGATGGAAGAAAAATACAAAAGACAAACCAAACGGAAACGAACATTCTCAGTATCCGCTCAGCACTATGCCTTTGTGGTCCATGCCTTTGTAGATTTTATTCAAAAAGAAGCAGGAGACGAATATCAATTCACGCTTCGAGAAACAGAAACACAGAACATTTTAGAAGACTTAACGAATTACAAGAGTGAGATTGGTGTCTTGTATTTGAATGATTTCAACCGCAAAGTCATGGAAAAATTATTCAAAGAAAAGGACTTAGTTTTTACGCCACTATTTAAGGCGCAACCGCACGTATTCTTAAGTACGCAAAATCCACTTGCCGAAAAAGAGAGCATTACGCTAGAAGAATTAGAAGACTATCCTTATTTATCCTATGAACAGGGAGAAGAAAACTCATTTTACTTCTCAGAGGAAATTCTCAGCACGATGGAGCATAAGAAGAGCATTAAGGTAAGTGACCGTGCGACCATCTTTAACTTAATGGTCGGATTAAATGGATACACGATTAGTTCAGGGATTATTAGTAGTAAGTTAAACGATGATAAGATTGTTGCGGTGCCACTGGACGTAGAAGATACAATGGAACTAGGAATCTTACAACACGATCAACGAAAATTATCCAAGGAAGCAGAGCGATTCTTGCATATGCTAAAAACACATATTCAGGAATACGGCTTCGAAGTTCAAAATCTTGATTTTTAATTCACAAAGAGGTTGAAACTATTCGGAAAATCAGTGATAATAAAAGAAGTTAAGACAGAATTACTCAGTAGAAGGAGACAGATGCAAATGAGTTGGAAAGAAACAGCAAAACTATGGGAATCTTTTGAAGCACTAGAAGAAGGATTAAAGGTGCAATTACAATCAATGGATGACACGCAAAAAGAGGAAGCCTTCTATACACCATTAGAGTTTGGTACTGCGGGAATGCGTGGAATTGTTGGACCCGGGATTAATCGCATGAACACTTATACAGTGCGCCAGGCAACAGAAGGATTATCACGCTTAATTGAAAGTTACGGGGAAGAAGCAAAAAGACGTGGGGTAGCGATTGCCTACGATTCACGTCATTTTTCACCAGAATTTGCAATGGAATCTGCACGTACTTTAGCAACTCATGGGATTGCTTCGTATGTGTTTGAAAGCTTACGTCCAACACCAGAATTATCATTTGCAGTACGTCACTTGCATACATTTGCTGGAATTATGATTACAGCTAGTCATAACCCAGCCGCTTACAACGGATATAAAGTATACGGTGAAGACGGCGGTCAAATGCCACCAAAAGATGCGGATGCATTAACAGCTTACGTTCGTCAAGTAGCAAATCCACTTGAACTGAAAGTGCTAGATGATGAAGCGTTGGAAGCAACAGGTTTAGTAACAATTATCGGAAAAGATGTCGATGATGCATACTTGAAAGAAATCAAAACAGTCTCTGTAAATCCAAAACTTCTTAGCGATGTGGAAGGATTATCAGTCGTTTATACACCATTACATGGTACTGGTTTAATGCTTGTTGAAAAAGCATTAGAACAAGCAAACTTCAAAGGATTGCACGTTGTTGAAGAACAAGCAATGCCAGATGGAGACTTCTCAACAGTTAAATCTCCAAACCCTGAAGAAGCAGGTGCATTTGAATATGCGGTAGAATTAGGGAAAAAAGTTGGCGCTGATGTATTATTAGCGACTGACCCAGATGCGGACCGTATGGGGGCTGCCGTACGCTTACCAGACGGAAGCTACCAAGTGATTACCGGAAACCAAATTGCTGCGATTTTAGTGGATTACTTACTCTATGCGCACCAACAAGCAGGAACACTTCCTAGCAATGCGCTTGTCGTGAAATCAATTGTAAGTAGTGAACTTCCAACAGCAGTTGCTAAGAGTTATGGCGCTGAAATGATGAATGTATTAACAGGATTCAAATTCATTGCAGAACAAATCCAACACGACGAAGAAACGGGAGACCACACATTCATGTTCGGTTTCGAAGAAAGTTACGGATATCTCGTGAAATCATTTGTCCGTGATAAAGATGCGGTTCAAGCAGTGTTATTACTAACAGAAGTAGCTGCACGCTTCAAGAACGAAGGCAAAACTTTATATGATGGTCTTCAAGCATTATATGCAAAACATGGTTACTTCTTAGAAAAGACGATTTCTGTAACAGTAGCTGGTTTAGAAGGTCCACAAAAGATTAAAGCTTTATTAGATGGCTTACGTTCTTCAGTTCCGACAAGTTTCGGAGGATTGAAAGTAGTGTTAGCTCAAGACTTCGCAGTGAACGAGCAAAAAGATGCTAATGGGGTCGTTTCAGAAATCGGACTTCCAACGTCTAATGTATTGAAATACATTTTAGAAGATGGATCTTGGATTGCCGTTCGCCCAAGTGGTACAGAACCAAAAATTAAGTTCTATATCGGAGCGAAAGCAGATAGTGAAGAAGCTGCAAAAGAAAAAGTAGCAGCCTTACAAGCCGACTTAGAAAAATTACAATAATGAAGGAAGTAGAGCACTCTTACATTTGTAGGAGTGCTTTTTTTGTCTTTATAGAAAGAAAGTTTTGAGAATCAAAGGAGTATGCTATAATAGAATTCATATAAATAAACTTTCAAAAATTGCTATTTTAAAATTTTAAGGAGAACTCAATGAAAAAAGATTTTAAATTATTTCTAGTAGGGAGCACGTTATTCTGTTCATTCGTCATTGCAGGGTGCTCGGCTACTCCAGCTACTTCAAGTGAAACCACACAAACAAAAAAAGAAGATACGGTTTATCATAAAAATGATGTTACTGGACCAGCGGCTTCCTTTGATTGGGATGCTAAAATGCCTCCATTAACGAATTACGAACAAACGTATGTAGAATCTAATAGTGGCAAAACTGTAAAAATGCCTTTATCTCGAGTGAAACAAGCAGCTGAAGATCTTGCAGAGAAGAAAAAGAGCATTACAGATAGTAAAGTACAAGAAGCATTAAAATTAGTGGACGCTGTCTTTGTGAATCAAGAAAATTTTGATGTGCTTTTACATGCGACAACTACCTCTAATCAAGAAGAATTTTTTGATAAACTATGGAACGGGTATATGGTGAAGATGTTAACCGAATCGAGACCAACCTTCTCTAATGATGCAGAAATAGAGTTTCAAGGAGTTACCTATCCTATTAAAGTTTATGGACCCATGTATTTAAAAGTAAATACAAACTCATTAGGGAAAGCAGGAGCTTATACACTGGAAGATTACAAAGTCGATGGGGATACCGTGTATTTGAAATTCCAAGCTCCAAAAGTAGATCTCTATCAATATGAGGTACAAGCAAGTTATCAAAGAGACAATCAAGCTTTCTTTGAAGGGTTGATTCAGGAATCTCAAAAGGTAGGGCAATCTGACTTTTCTAAAGCTCTCTTGCTTAAGTTGATTTATCGATTAGCAGCCCTAGGATTTAAATCGAATTTGGGAGTGAATTTAGAAGGCATGGATTATCTTCCAAGAAATACGCACTATTTAGCAATTAAAGTGGACGATAAAGGAAAAGCAACGATTGATGATGCAAACTTAGCAAATCTTCTTCAAATTGACTTGAAAACAGCTAACGAAGCTAATAAAGGAAAATTCGAATAAAGCTAACTATAGTAAGACCGGTAATACCCAAGGAGTGTTACCGGTTATTTCCTTGCCTAAACTCCTTAAAATCAATGGTGTTCCAGTCGGATTTGCATGGTATAATGAAGTCAAAGCATACCAAGAACAAGTGTTATCACAAAGAAACTAAGGGAGAATTGAAAATGACAAAATTTATTGAATCACCAGCGGTAAAAAAATTATGTGAACTGACAAAAGAATCGTACTTACGTTACTGGGACGAGCGCAATGGCGGTAATATCTCCGTACGCCTCGAAGCTAGTGAAGTAGAAGGTTATGAAGATGTGAAAGAAGTGAAACGTATCCTCGACTTAGGATTCGACGCTTCCACACTTACCGGCTTCTATTACTTAGTAACAGGGACAGGCCGTTACTTCAGAAATGTCACCAATCAACCGCTTCTTGATTTAGGCTTGGTTCGTATTTCAGAAGATGGACAAAAAGCAGAATTGCTATGGGGATTCGAGGATGGCGGAAAACCAACCTCAGAATTCGCGAGTCACTTAATGAGCCATATTGAACGACTCAAAGTGAATCCAAATCATAAAGTGGTCTTCCATTGCCACCCAACAAACTTAATCGCGTTAAGCTTCACACAACCATTAGACGAACGGCATTTATCAAGACTTCTATGGAAAATGCAAGCTGAATCCATTGTTGTCTTCCCAGAAGGTATCGGCGTGATTCCTTATATGACACCTGGAACAAACGCAATTGGGGAAGCAACAGCTGCGAAAATGGCCGAGTTTCGAGCAGTGATTTGGCCACATCATGGATTGTTTGCATCAGGTGATACTTTGGATGAAACATATGGTTTAATCGAAGTGATTGAAAAAGCTGCGATGATTTATTCACAAGTTGGTGCACAAGGCGGAAAAATCCTACAAGAAATCACAGATGTGCAATTACAAGAAATTGCGGAATACTTCAAAATGACTCCGCACGAAGGATTCTTAGACCTATAAAAATAAATAGAGTGAAAAAGCAAGTCTAACGAAGGACTTGCTTTTTTACTGCGAGTCTCCATCCATGTACAATCGTCCAGAACTGGTGTAGAATAAAAAGGTAAATACAATAAAAAAGGGGTATCGATAGATGAACTCAGTTTATAAAGATGATAGTTTAACACTACATACAGACCTATACCAAATTAATATGATGAAAACGTATTGGGAAACAGGCGTGTCTGAGAAAAAAGCGATTTTCGAAGCGTATTTCAGAAAGTTACCATTTGAAAATGGATATGCAATTTTCGCTGGATTAGAACGCATTGTCCACTTTATTGAACAATTACGTTTTTCAAAAACAGACATTGAATATTTACGTGGACTTGGACACTATCCAGAAGAATTCTTAACATACTTAGAAAACTTCGAATTCAAAGGAAGTATCCGTTCTGCAGTAGAAGGGGAACTCGTTTTCGCGAACGAACCTCTTGTGCAAGTAGAAGGAACGCTTGCAGAATGTCAATTAATTGAAACAGCGTTATTAAATATCGTCAACTTCCAAACACTTATCGCAACTAAAGCAAGCCGTGTGCGTATGGTTTCAGGAGACGATCCAGTATTAGAATTCGGAACTCGTCGTGCGCAAGAATTAGATGCGGCAATTTGGGGAACACGTGCAGCGTACATCGGAGGATGCGATGCGACAAGTAACGTTCGTGCTGGCAAGATGTTTGGCATTCCAGTTTCTGGGACACATGCCCACGCATTAGTGCAAGCGTACCGTGATGACTACAAAGCATTTAAAGCGTATGCTGAGAGTCACCGTGACTGCGTATTCTTAGTGGATACGTATGATATCTTGAAATCAGGTGTTCCAAATGCCATCCGTGTAGCTAAAGAATTCGGCGACAAGATTAATTTCTTAGGCGTTCGTATCGACAGTGGTGACATGGCGTATATGTCGAAAAAAGTTCGTCAACAATTAGATGAAGCTGGATTTACAAAAGCGAAAATTTACGCGTCAAGTGACCTTGATGAAAAAACAATCCTCAACTTGAAGATGCAAGGTGCTAAAATCGACGTTTGGGGAATCGGGACTCGTTTAATTACAGCGTACGACCAACCAGCGCTTGGCTGTGTGTACAAGCTTGTAAGTATCGAAGACGAAAACGGCGTAATGGTGGATACAATGAAGATTTCAAATAATGCAGAAAAAGTATCTACACCTGGTAAGAAACAAGTATGGCGTATTACGCGTAACTCAGATGGCAAGTCTGAAGGGGACTATATCGCATTATGGGATGAACGTCCAGACCAATTAGACGAACTCTTTATGTTCCATCCAGTCTACACTTATATTAATAAAACAGTGACAGACTTCACAGCACGTCCAATTTTACAACCGATTTTCGATAACGGAAAATTAGTATATGAATTGCCAAAACTTCAAGACATTAAGGCGTATAAAGACGAGCAAATCGAAGCGCTATGGGACGAATACAAACGTATCTTGAACCCAGAGCAATATCCAGTCGATCTCTCTCAAAAGACATACAACCAAAAATTAGCAAGTATTGCGGAAATCAGAGAAGAAGTGCGTCTTAAATCAGAACAGTTGGCCAAAGAAAACGCAAAGTAAGGGGAACGTTATGAGACCATTACAACGAAAAATTATCGAAACGCTTCGAGTGAAACCAACGATTAATCCTGAAGAAGAAATCCGTAAAACCGTCGATTTCTTAAAAGCGTATCTTGCAAAGCACCCATTCTTGAATGGGTATGTCCTTGGAATTAGCGGGGGACAAGATTCAACGCTCGCTGGGAAACTCGCACAAATGGCAATTGATGAATTAAACGAAGAACAAGACCAAAAAGTGTATCGTTTCTATGCCGTGCGTCTTCCTTATGGCGTGCAAGCAGATGAACAAGATGCTATGGATGCGATTGATTTTATGAAGGCAACGGACGTACTTCGCGTGAACGTGAAGGATGCGGTAGATGCGACTGAACGCAGTATTGAAGAACTTGGAATGGAAATTTCAGACTTCAATAAAGGAAATATTAAAGCGCGTGAACGCATGGTCGCTCAATATGCGATTGCAGGGCAAACAGGCTGTGCCGTAATCGGAACGGACCATGCGGCTGAATCGGTGACCGGTTTCTATACGAAATTTGGAGATGGGGCTGCAGATATCACTCCATTATGGCGTCTCAATAAGCGTCAAGGCCGTGCGATGTTACAAGTGCTAGGTGCTCCAGAGCATCTGTACTTGAAAGTCCCAACGGCAGACCTTGAAGAAGATCGCCCATCGCTTCCAGACGAAGTAGCGATTGGGGTTACTTACGAAGAGATTGATGATTATCTGGAAGGAAAAGCGATCAACGAAAAGGCAGCGGAGACGATTGAAAACTGGTACAAAAAGACAGAACATAAACGTCACTTACCCATTACAATCTACGATGATTTTTGGAAATAAAGATTCGAAGGCTATTCCTACTAGGAAACTGGTAGGGATGGCTTTTTTGTTGGAAAAAGCAGGGTGAGGACTATGGAAAAACGTTGACATTTTAACAAAAACTGATATCTTAAGAACTATGAGAAGTTTGAGTAGAATGATGGGAATGGCTCAAACAAGAAAGAGAAGGATTAGAAAAAGGGATTGATGATGCAAACAAAAAACAAACTCTTTGGTGCGAGTTTCGAGCAATCTAAGAGAATCGTCCCAAGACAGTTTGCAACCGAAGATGGCGCTCAAATGGGAGTTTCTGTTTCTATGAGTTTTTGGAAGAGAGTGTTTGGGCTAGTTGGATTAATGTTTAGTTTTATTGCTTATGGAGCGGGGATATATATGACCGATGGTTTCAGAAATTCAACAGATAGTGTTCAGGTCATTTCTGAAAGCACGGGAGCATTGATTGGAGAAATAGGGGCTTATTTTCGCCCAATCAATTTGGTATTAGTAATTTTATTTACAGCACTAATAATTTTAAATATTATCCCAAAATTTAATTATGCGTATCAATTAATATATGGAAATTGTTTATTATTAATATTCGGGTTACTAGCAATTTTTTCTTCGTTACCTCTGTTAATTGGTTTAACAATTGGAGCATTAGGAACACTCGCATTTATTGTTCAACTAATCTTTTTGGGTTATTTAGTTAAGATACTTATTGTCAATGTAATGAAGGAAGTTAAGACTTCCCTTTATAATGAAAACGAAATAAAAGATAAAGATTGGGGAACTCCTATCAATAATTTTGTAAAAAGATATGGTGGAATATTGTTAGGATTATCTATTCTAAATCGTTGGACTTTTAATTTTGGTGAATTTAGTAAGAGTAATCCAGATCTTATGAGTTTTTTATTCGGCTGGTTATTTATCGGGTTTACTAGTCTTTTGTTACTTGCAGAAGGCCAGCTTTTGAAAAATTTTGTAAAATCCTTTTATTTCTTTAAATATAGAAAAGAATACAGAGAGTACTTTAATATTACAAGCGATCAGTGGTATGGAAAGTTTCGTGCAAGATTTATGTCGAAATAAATTTATTTTGGAAGGGAAATTAAATATGCAAGGGAAAAATAAACTCTTCGGGGCAAGTTTTGAGCAATCAAAAAGGATTGTAAAAGATGATATTCTGACATAAGAGGGCACGCAGATTGGGTCATTTTCCTCTATGAGCTTTTGGAAGAGAGCTTCTTTATTAGTGTTTTTAGTGGCTGATATTATTACTTATGGTGTGGGCGTTCATTTGCCAGATAGTTTAAGAGAATCTACCAAAAGTGTCGAGGTGATTTCTGAAAGTACAGGTGCTCAAATTGGAGAAGTAGGATTTTACCTTAGACCAATTATTCTTGGAGCTATTATTTTGTATACGGTATTAGTTGTTTTTAATATTTTTCCAAAAAGAAATTATGCACATCAATTATTATATGGAACTATCCTCATGATTTCATTTGTCTTTGTAGTTGCAGTAGCTACATTACCTTTAACAGCAGGATTAACAATTGGAGCATTTGGAATCGTTGCTTTTGTTGTTCAATTAATTCTTAGTGGTTATTTAGTTAAGATACTAATTATCGATGTAATGAAGGAAGTTAAGACTTCCCTTTATAATGAAACTGAAATAAAAGATAAAGATTGGGGGACTCCTATCATTAATTTTGTAAAAAGATATGGTGGAATATTGTTAGGATTATCTATTCTAAATCGT
>NZ_CALHIF010000063.1 GCF_938030755.1 uncultured Granulicatella sp.
TGTCCCTAATTTTAATTTTGGATCTAACTTATAAATAAATGGCATGATAACCGCTGCTATTGATGCAATGATGAGTTCAATTGGCGTCGCTCCAAATAGGGCAGCGTAGAACCCGCACATCAGAATCAGGCCAACATCTTTTAGCCACTGTGGATATTCTGATTCTTTTAAGTCCTGTAATTGTTGATAAGCAGTATCTAAGTCAATTTCTTTGGTCACTAATTTTCGTGAAATTGTATTTACCTTATAGATTCGGTTCAAATTAGTATCGCGGTTTGGAACACGTCTGATTTCTGTAATAGAATCAATGCAATTATCATCTAGTGTGGCAAAGATTCCTGTAGCCATTGCAAAGGCTTCGCAAGTTTCAAAATTGGAAGTGGAGAGGATGTAGTTCATGGTTTCTTCCACTCGATAGGATTCAGCGTTACATTCTAGCATGATTTGACCTGCAAGAATGGCGGTGTCCATTAGTTTTTTTGCATAAGTACGCAAGTGCCTTCCTCCTTCGTTAAATTCTCTCTAAGTATAGCATAATAGAGCGGTTTTGCTAAGCGTTAATTTCGTAACCAAATAACTGTATTATTTGTGTTTTTTGAACATACTAGTACAGATGTTCTTTTTATGATTATGTAAACATTGTACTGTTTTTTTAGATATATTTAGTGTATTATTAAATTAACAAAAATTTGGAGGGATATCCGTGGAATTATTTGAAGAATTATCACTTAAAGTGAAAGGGAAAGATGTTAAAATCGTTTTTCCAGAAGGAGATGAACCAAGAATTATCGGTGCAGCAGTTCGTTTATTAGCTGATGGACTTTGCAAACCAATCTTACTTGGAAATGTAGATGCTATTAACGAAGTAGCAGAAGCTCGTGGATTTAACATTTCTCATTTAGAAATTGTCGATCCAGAAACGTATGCGGACGATAAATATTCAGAAATGGTTGCCAGCTTTGTAGCACGTCGTAACGGTAAAGTTACTGAAGAAGATGCGCAAAAATTATTACGTGATGTAACTTATTTCGGTACAATGATGGTTTACATGGGCTTAGCAGACGGTTTAGTATCTGGTGCGGTTCACTCAACAGGGGACACTGTACGTCCAGCATTACAAATCATCAAAACAAAACCAGGTGTCTCTCGTACAAGTGGTGCGTTCATCATGATCAACAGCGACAAATCTAAGAAATACTTATTCTCAGACTGCGCAATCAACATCAATCCTAACGCACAAGAATTAGCTGAAATCGCAGTGGAATCTGCTAAAACAGCTGAATTATTCGGAATCGAACCAAATGTTGCGATGTTAAGTTTCTCAACAAAAGGTTCTGCTAAATCTGAAGAAGCATTAAAAGTCGCTGAAGCAACTAAAATCGCTCAAGAATTAGCTCCAAACTACAATATCGACGGAGAATTACAGTTCGACGCTGCTTTCGTACCAAGCGTGGGTAAACAAAAAGCTCCAGACTCACCAGTAGCTGGACAAGCAACAGTATTCGTATTCCCAGAAATTCAATCAGGTAATATCGGTTATAAAATCGCTCAACGTTTTGGTAACTTCGAAGCTATTGGACCAATTTTACAAGGATTAAACAAACCAATCTCTGACTTATCACGTGGATGTAACGAAGAAGACGTCTACAAACTAGCTATTATCACAGCTAACCAAGCATTGATGGAAAATTAAGGTGCGACAAAGTGCGTTCAAAAGCGATGACGGTTCGAACTTTGCCGTAAGCGACTAGTATAGTCGTGCAGACAAAGTGAGAAAGGCTTGAGCTTTTGCACTTTGGAGCCCGATTTCAACTACACAGGATGTGAGACATCGCGGTCAGAAATCGACCACTGGAAAATCCTTCACAGTGCGAAGGATTTGAAACAAAAGAGAAGGAACGTGAACGTTCTGCGTACGTTTCGGGAAGTGGACGCATTTTCTGCGATGGCGAACTCGACTACACAAAAACGACTCGTAATGCGAGTCGTTTTTTTATGTATGCCGTAAATTTTACGCCAAAATCATTCACACTGTGAATGATTTTGGCGCGGTGTGAGAGAATAGTCATTTTGAAGTAGAATCGACTTTATCTTCGTGATAAATTCATATTTAATCGTTCAATTTCACTCAAAAAATTTTTTATCATTATAACGTATACATTATAATGATATTTTTAATTTTTATTTTAAAACACGATGATATCAACGTTTCTAAGAGTTCTTGATTATTAAAAATGAAAATAATTTTTTTGAGCAAATAAATTGCTTTAACGTTTAAGTGATGATAATCTAAATTTAATTCCAAGAGAGAGGACGTCGATTTCTTGGTCAAATTATTTACGAAAAGAGGAATTTAATATGAAAAACATTTTATTTGTAGTAGGTAGCTTACGTAAAGGAAGTTTTAACCACCAAATGGCTGAAAAAGCAGAACAACTTTTAGAAGGAAAAGCAACAGTATCATACTTAGACTACTCAAATCTTCCATTAATGAACCAAGATTTGGAAACTCCAGTGTTACCTGAAGTACAAGCAGCACGCGACGCTATCGGTAAAGCGGATGCTATTTGGATTTTCTCACCAGCTTATAACTTTGCTATTCCAGGAACAGTGAAAAACTTAATTGACTGGATGAGCCGTGCTCTAGATTTATCAAACCCAAGTGGACCTTCTATTTTACAAGATAAAGTAGTAACAGTATCTGCGTTAGCAGCAGCTGGTCATGATCAATTATTCGCTTCATATCAATCATTATTACCATTTGTACGCATGCAAGTAGTAGGTGATTTCACAGCTGCAACAATTAATCCTGAAGCTTGGGGAACGGGTGTTGTTACTTTAAGCGATGAAGTAGTAGCAGGACTTGAAAAACAAGCTGAAGCATTATTAAATGCCTAATTAAAACTAGAAACTTAACTTTAAAAAGCAGTCTCTTTCGAAAAGGGGCTGCTTTTTTTGAACAACATACGAACAGACATTTGCCCTAGACCTTCTAGTTATGCTAAAATTGTACTGATATAGACATAAAAAGGAGCATTATTCATGTTTGAATATTTAAATGGAGAGTTGGTCCATATCTTACCAACAGCGATTGTTGTCGATGTGCATGGCGTAGGCTACCGAGTTGTTTTTGCAAACCCATACCGCCTACAAGATTCTCTAAAAAAACAAATTAAAGTACTTGTGCAACAAGTTGTTCGTGAGGATTCCATTACTTTATATGGATTTATTTCAAATGAAGAGCGCGAATTATTTCAACGTTTAATTAGCGTTTCTGGTATTGGTCCAAAGAGTGCGATGAGTATTTTAGCAAATGACGATACAGAAGGTTTCGTGAATGCTGTAGAAAGTGGCAATGTCACTTATTTAACAAAATTCCCTGGCGTTGGAAAGAAAACAGCACAACAAATTATTTTGGACTTGAAAGGGAAGTTTGAAGCACTTCCTGAAGAGGCGACGAAAGCAGTCGTTTCAACAAACCAAGCAACTCTTGAAGAAGCAAGAGAAGCCTTACTGGGCCTTGGATATTCTGCAAAAGAAATTACAAAGATTTGGAAGTTGCTGGAAGCTGCTGCTCCAAGTACGACGCAAGAGGCATTAAAAGTGGCCTTTAAACTATTGATGAAATAATGGAGGATTAACGTGGAGGAAGAACGTTTTATTGACCAAAATCCACTTGACGAAAGTGAAGTACAGACGGAATTATCATTACGTCCACAGACGTTGCAACAATATATCGGTCAACAAAAAGTAAAAGAAGAACTTGCCATCTATATTCAAGCGGCGCGTAGTCGTTCTGAAGCCTTGGATCACGTGTTACTATACGGACCTCCAGGACTTGGGAAGACGACCTTAGCGATGGTGATTGCCAACGAATTAGAAGTCGGTATTAAGACAACGAGTGGCCCTGCGATTGAACGCCCAGGTGATTTAGTAGCCCTTTTAAATGACTTAGAAGCCGGAGATGTCTTATTTATCGACGAGATTCATCGCTTGCCACGTGTCGTGGAAGAGATGTTGTATTCTGCGATGGAAGATTTCTTTGTGGATATCGTGGTCGGGCAAGGGCCAACCGCGCATCCGGTACATTTTCCATTGCCACCATTTACGTTGATTGGGGCGACGACTCGTGCAGGGGCTCTTTCTGCACCGCTTCGTGACCGTTTCGGGATTGTGGAACATATGGAATACTACGATGAGGCTTCACTTTCTGAGATTGTCAAACGCAGTGCGAATGTTTTTGATAGTGAAATTAAAGATGAAGCAGCTCTTGAGATTGCGCTTCGTTCTCGAGGAACACCGCGTATTGCCAACCGTCTCTTGAAACGTGTACGAGATTTTTCTCAAGTGTACGAAGAAGGTATGATTTCTAAAGAGATTACTCAGCAAGCTCTAAAAGTTTTGCGTGTAGACGCTAAAGGGCTAGATCATATTGACCGTAAATTGTTAACGGCGATGATTGATTTATACGATGGTGGCCCAGTTGGACTGGGTGCCATTGCGGCAAATATTTCAGAAGATGCGGAGACCATCGAAGATATGTATGAACCGTATTTATTGCAAATTGGATTTTTAAAACGGACATCACGCGGTCGTGTGGTGACGCCTGAAGGATATGCTCACTTAGGGCGTTTATATCCTTTATCGTAGGAAAGGAAATAGAAATGAACTATACAACAAAAGATTTTGACTTCGAATTACCCGAAGAATTAATCGCTCAAACGCCATTGAAAGACCGTACGTCTTCACGTTTATTGGTGGTGGATAAAACAACACACAGCATTGAAGATAAACATTTTTCTGATCTTTTAGAAGAGTTGGAAGAAGGAGATACACTTGTTGTGAATAATACGCGTGTATTGCCAGCGCGTCTTTATGGTACGAAAGAAGAAACGGGTGCTCATATTGAAGTTTTACTATTAACGAATACAGAGGGTGACAAGTGGGAAACGCTTGTGAAACCTGCCAAACGTATGAAAGTGGGTAGTGTTGTAACTTTTGGAGATGGCCGACTTAAAGCAACGGTTGTTGAAGAATTAGAACAAGGTGGACGTATTATCGAGTTTTCGTACGAAGGAGTATTTCTAGAAGTGTTGGAATCTCTTGGTGAAATGCCATTACCACCTTATATCAAAGAACGTTTAGAAGATAAAGAACGTTATCAAACGGTTTATGCTAAAGAAAATGGATCTGCAGCAGCACCAACAGCTGGATTGCACTTTACAGAAGAATTAATGCAACAAATTCGTGACAAGGGCGTGAATATTGTTCCAGTCACATTGCACGTTGGACTTGGAACCTTTAGACCTGTTTCGGTAGATTCGCTAGAAGACCATAAAATGCATTCTGAGTATTACAATGTATCAAAAGAAACTGCGGATATGATTGAAGCGACAAAACAAGCTGGTAAACGCGTGATTGCTGTTGGGACGACTTCGATTCGAACACTAGAAACGGTTGCTAGAGACAATAATGGGCATGTGGTTCCTGCGAGTGGTTGGACGGATATTTTCATCTCACCTGGGTATGAGTTTCGTGTGGTGGATGCGTTTGTAACGAATTTCCATTTGCCAAAATCAACGCTTGTGATGCTTGTCAGTGCTTATCTTGGACGTGAATTCACACTAGAAGCGTATCAGCACGCTATCGAAGAACGTTATCGCTTCTTTAGTTTTGGCGATGCAATGTTTGTGCATAAATAAGAGAAATTGACCGTAGGTCAAATGTTGAAGCATAGGGATGTCTTCATGGTAGTGGTAATAGTTGTACCAGCGGGAGCCAAGGTCTTCCGCCTACCGAGCCTCAAAGAACCTCTAGAAAATAAATTTTCAAGAGGCTCTAATTCGCATCGGTTACTGGTCACTATTACTCCTACCATAGAATCCCTATGCTTCTTCATTTGCCCACGGTCTTTTTGTGTTTTATACGAAATATTGCCAAAAGAAGGGGAACATTCTTGCTGTGTTCTTACTAGTGTGATTTTACGAGAGATAGAATTGCAACGTACGAAAATCGGTCAAACTTCGAAGTGTTAAAACAAATAAAAAAACAGAAGTTAAGTTTCAAAGCTTAACTTCTGTTTTCTTTTGATTTTATAAATACGTGTTGGATGATAAAGATAGCTGTAGTTACGAGCACTCCTACAATTATGGCGCTTTGTACGTTGTAAGGTGTTTGAGAGAGCGCACTTCCTAAATAATAAGTAACTTGGCTAAGTATCAATCCCCATACGATGGTAACAATATATTTCACGGACAACCCTTCTTTCATTTCTCATTATAGTACAGAAGACTTTCTTTTGACAATAGATGGGTGGAAAAACTTTCCAAAAAAGAGCGCTAATAGGGAAGATATGCTATAATAAGACGAAAAATACGAGAGGAGGATCCTTATGCCATTTACAACTTTACAAGTGTTCAGTAGCTATTCGTTATTGAAAAGTACGATTCGTTTAAATGAGTATGTAGAAACTGGAAAATTATTAGGATACAAGCAACTAGCGCTAACAGATGATGGAGTTCTACATGGTGCTGTTGAATTTTATGAGCGTTGTATCAAAAATGGAATTCAGCCGATTTTAGGATGTACTTTCGAAGTAGCTTGGAAGAGTGATTCCTCTAAAAAAGAAATGGTTATCGTTTATGCCAAAGGCGAAAAGGGGTACGAATCCCTCCTGAAACTCTCAACCCTTTATCAACAAGGATTAATGTGGACTAAGGAGATGACAGAGTGGATTACAACTCATAGTGAGGATGTGAAAATCGTCCTTCCTCCACTGGATAGTGAATGGGTTGCGGCTCATTTGAAAGGGAGACAGGAAACCGTTCTTCGTGCTGTGAAGGAAGAGTTCTCTGGCGTAGAAATAGCTGTAGGAATTACTCGCGAAATGGTCGAACGAGATGAGTTTGACAAGATGCGGGAAGGGATTGAAGCATCTGGTGTGATTCCAGTTGCCTTTAGTATTTCACGGTATTTAAATACAACCGATTATTTTCCTTGGAAAGTTTTACAAGCCATTCGACTAGGGGAAACCCTTTCGTTTACACAGGAGGACGCAACAGGGAGTGAGTCTTTACCAGAAGCTACTTCGATGACGAAGATGTTTCAAACAGTTGAAGGAGGAGTACTACTTTCTAACTTAGAACAATTTACAAAAGATTTAGTGGTAGAGATTCCTCTAAGAGACACCATGCTTCCTAAATTTCCAGTACCAGGCGGGAAGAAAAGCGCACAGTTCCTTTATGAATTATGTGAAGCCTCTATGATTGAAATGGGGGTAACGACCCCTATTTATGTGAATCGTCTTAAAGAAGAATTAGAAGTTATTCACGATATGGGATTTGATGACTACTTCCTTATCGTTTGGGATATTATGCGTCATGCTCGTGAACAAGGTATCCAAACTGGAGCTGGTCGTGGATCTGCTGCAGGTTCGTTAGTTGCGTACCTCTTGCATATTACAGGCGTTGACCCTATTCAGTATAACTTGCTATTTGAACGTTTCTTAAACCGTGAACGTTATACGATGCCCGATATTGACTTGGATTTTCCAGATGATAGACGGGAAGATATTTTAGCCTATATCGTTTCAAAATATGGAAACCAAAATGTAGCGCAAATTGTAACGTTTGGTACGCTTGGGGCAAAACAAGTCATTCGTGATGTATGTAAAGTCTTTGGCGAAAATATCATTACTGTTCAGAAGTTTTCAAACAATATCGCTCAAGGGAAAGTGACGCTGGATCAAACGTATAAAGAAAATAAGGCGTTTAGAGAACATGTAGAAAGTAGCGAACGCAATCGAAAGCTCTATCAAGTAGCGAAAGCTCTTGAAGGTCTTCCACGCCATTCGTCTGTTCATGCTGCAGGCGTCGTATTATCGCAAGAAGAATTGACGAAGACAGTTCCTTTAATGAAACGAGATAAGGGATACTCAACACCGTTACATGAAGAGGATTGGATGCTCACACAATATGCAATGCAAGCTGTTGAAAAAGTAGGTCTTCTCAAGATGGACTTGCTTGGGTTAAGTAACCTTACATTGCTTCATAGAGCGATTCAACAAACACAAAAAATCACGAAAAAAGCATTGGATATTACAAAAATTCCTCTAGACGATGAGCGGACGTTTGAACTTTTTCAAAAAGCTCAAACAAATGGAATTTTCCAATTTGAGTCAGACGGTATTCGTCGCGTCTTGAAGGAAATGAAACCAACAGAATTTGAAGATTTAGTCGCAGTACTTTCATTGTACCGTCCAGGGCCAATGGAGCAAATTCCTCATTTTATTAATCGTAAAAAAGGGACAGAAATTGTGCAGTATCCTCATGCATCTCTTCAAAAAATTCTTGAACCGACTTACGGTATTTTGGTCTACCAAGAACAAGTTATGCAGGCTGCAAGTGAAATGGCTGGCTTTTCTTTAGGGGAAGCGGATATTTTACGTCGTGCTATTGGTAAAAAGAATGCTGAATCTATCGCTGCACAAAAGGAAAAATTTGTTCAAGGTGCAGTTTCAAAAGGATACAAACAAGAAGATGCCGAGACGGTCTACGACTATATTGAAAAGTTTGCTAACTATGGATTTAATAAATCACATGCAGTAGCTTATGCGATGCTGTCTTATCAATTGGCATACTTAAAGGCAAACTATCCTACAGCGTTCTTTACAGCCTTGTTCCAAAATGCGAGTGCGAAATCGTCGAAGTTACAAGATTATCTTGTAGAAGCTCGTCAGTTAGGGATTAAGATATTGCCACCAAGTATCAATAACAGTTTTGCTGATTTCGTAGCGGATGATAGAGGTGTTGTGGTTGGTCTCAACAGTATTAAGGGAATTAGACGAGACTTTGTTGAAAGTATTGTGAAGAATCGATATGAGTATGGATTGTTCAAAGGCTTCCAAGATTTTGCCTACAGAATGGGCGCTCAATATACGAAAGAACCGCTTTTAATGGCGTTAATTAATGCGGGGGCCTTTGATGAGTTTGGTGAAACGAGGGCGACGCTGAAGGCGAATGTAGATGCCGTTGTTAAAAGTGTGAAATTCCATGGATTAAATTTATCACTTGAAGATGATTTAGAAGTAGCCTTCACTCAAGTAGAAGAAGAACCATTACTTCAAAGGATTGGAGAAGAAATTGAAGTCCTTGGCTTTTCAGTTTCGCCACATCCTTCTTCGAAATACGATCCTCTTTTGAAGAATGGATGGATTCAAGCAATTCAATCCGTTTTTGAAGAAGGATATATGCGTTTTGTAGGGTTGATTGTGGATATTCGTAAAATCTCGACTCGTAAAGGTGAGCAAATGGCGTATGTTACACTTCAAGATTCGTCTGGCATGATCGATGTAGTTGTCTTTCCATCAACACTTGCTGAAATCTATCAGCATCTTCAACAAAATACGATGGTTCTTATGGAAGGTCGTGTGAAGAGAGGACAAAGAGGTCAATGGCAATTACAATTAAATCGTATGTATCCGATGAGTTTTGCTGATAAGTTGCTAGCTGATTCATCTAAAAAATTGCAAATTGCGATTCGTCCAGAAAAACATACTCCAGAAGTATATGCGGAAATCAAACAACTCGTGACCAAATATAAAGGAGTGACACCTGTTGAATTATTCCTTGTGAATAGTAAGACGCTCGTAAAGAATTCTTTTGCAAACGGTGTAAACCTTGAATCAAAACTAATCCCTAGTCTTATCGACATTTTAGATAAAGAATGTATAAAAATTGTAAAATGAAAAAGTTTTTGAAAATGAAAGACATTTGCTGTTAAAAGTGATAGAATAAGTACGAATGGGCTTGTTCCAGTTAAAAATAAATCTAAGAGGTGAATCTTTTTGAAACGTATTGCTGTTTTAACAAGTGGAGGAGACGCTCCTGGGATGAATGCTGCTGTACGTGCGATTGTACGTAAGGGTATTTATGAAGGCTTTGAAGTCTACGGGATTAATTATGGATATGCCGGTTTAGTTGCTGGTGATATTCGTAAATTAAATCCGTCTGACGTGAGCGACATGATTGGTCGTGGGGGTACATTCTTGTATTCTGCGCGTTATCCTGAATTCGCAAATCGCGAAGGACAAGAAAAAGGGATTGAACAATTAAAGAAATTTGGGATTGAAGGTCTTGTTGTTATCGGTGGTGACGGAAGCTATCAAGGTGCTGTTGCTTTAACAAAACTTGGATTCCCAACTGTTGGGGTTCCAGGAACAATCGACAATGATATTCCGGGTACGGAGTATACAATCGGTTTTGATACTGCAATCAATACTGTTTTAGAAGCGTTAGACCGTCTTCGTGATACTGCAACATCACACGTTCGTACGTTTATCGTTGAGGTTATGGGTCGTCGTGCTGGAGATATTGCACTTTGGACAGGAGTTGCCAGTGGTGCAGAACAAATCTTAATTCCTGAACAAGATTTCGATTTAGCTAAGGTAGCAGAAGAAATCAAACAAGGACGCTTAAACGGTAAGAAACACACATTGATTCTTCTAGCAGAAGGTGTAATGTCAGGTGAGGAACTTGCAAAGAAACTACTTGAATACGATAGTGATTTCCATACTCGTGTAACAGTACTTGGACACGTACAACGTGGTGGAGCTCCAAGTGCACGTGACCGTGTACTTGCGAGCCGTATGGGTGCTAAAGCAATTGATTTATTAAAAGAAGATATCGGTGGTGTGTGTGTTGGTGTTAAAGCTGAAGAAATTATTTACAGCGATATCGTAGAAACATTAGCGAATGGCAAACATTTACCTAACTTAGAGTTGTATCAACTAAATAAAGAAATTTCATTCTAAAACTAAAGGAGTCAACATAAAATGAAAAGAACTAAAATTGTATGTACTATTGGACCTGCTAGTGAAGCACCAGAAAAATTAGCAGCATTAGCAGAAGCAGGAATGAACGTTGCACGTCTAAACTTCTCACATGGGGACCATGAAGAACATTTAGCTCGTATCAACGCAATCAAAAAAATCCGTGAAGAAACTGGACGTGTTATTGCGATTCTTTTAGATACAAAAGGACCAGAAATCCGTACACATGATATGGAAAATGGTGCGATTGAATTCCACACTGGTGACGTTGTTCGTATTTCAATGACTGAAGTTTTAGGAACAAAAGAAAAATTTTCTATTACTTACCCAGAATTAATCAACGATGTTAAACCTGGTTCAATTATCTTAGTAGATGATGGTTTAGTAGGGTTAGCCGTTACTGAAGTAGATCATGCGAATGGTGAAATCGTCTGCGTGGTAAACAACAGTGGTGTTGTTAAAAATAAAAAAGGGATTAACGTTCCTGGCGTTAAAACAAAATTACCTGGTATCACTGAAAAAGACCGTGCAGATATTATCTTCGGTATTGAAAATGACATCGACTTCATCGCAGCAAGTTTCGTTCGTCGTGCATCAGATGTTCAAGAAATTCGCGATTTATTAAAAGAACATAATGCAACTCACATTCAAATCATTCCAAAAATCGAAAACCAAGAAGGTATTGACAATATTGACGAAATCTTAGCATTATCTGATGGTTTAATGGTTGCTCGTGGAGACATGGGTGTTGAAATCGCTGCGGAAGAAGTTCCAATCGTTCAAAAAATGTTAATCAAGAAATGTAACACATTAGGAAAACCAGTTATTACTGCTACTCAAATGTTAGATTCAATGCAACGTAACCCACGCCCAACACGTGCGGAAGTTGGTGACGTAGCGAATGCTATCTTCGACGGAACAGATGCAGTTATGTTATCTGGTGAATCTGCAGCAGGGGATTACCCAGTAGAAGCCGTTCGTACAATGGCAAATATCTGTGTTCGTACAGAACAAGAAATTCGTGTACGTGATAAATTCAAATTAAAAGCATTTGATGAAACAGATGTGGCAGAAGCAATTGGCCGTTCAGTAGCTCATACAGCTAAAAACTTAAAAGTAAAAACAATCGTTGCTGCAACTGAATCAGGACATACTCCAAAAATGATTTCTAAATTCCGTCCTGACGCAACAATCTTAGGTGTAACTTCAACAGAACGTCAACAACGTGCAATGGCATTAATCTGGGGTGTGAAACCTGTAATCGTGGATCGTGCTCAATCTACAGACGAAATGTTCGATATCTGTATGCAAGCCGTTCGTGACCACCACAATGCACAAGAGGGCGATTTAGTCATCATCACTGCTGGTGTACCTTTAGGAATTAAAGGAACAACTAACATGATGAAAGTTGCTCGCGTATAATTTATTGAAATAATGCTCAAAAGCTTGAACAACCCGTAAAAAGTTGTTCAAGCTTTTTTGGTTTATGAAGTCCTTTGATAAATTAATGAGAAATCGTTAGAAATACAAGGATATAAATGACTGTAAGCCCTATTTTGTGGTAAAATAAAAGGACAAATGTAAAGAGAAGGAGGTTTGTTATGACAAGTGAATTATCGACCGTTGTTCAAGCCATTATCACGGATGAAAATGAAAAGTACTTTTTCGTTCAAAAGAGTGGAGAAACATTCCGTCTAAAAAAAGACGACACTACAGAATCCCTCAAGATTGGAGATGTAGTAACGGGTTTTTTATATGAAAATTCTTCCCGTAAAAAAGTCTTCACCTTAAAGGTTCCAGAAATAACAAATGAAAGTTATGGATGGGCAAGCGTGACTCAAGTCAGAAAAGACTTAGGGGTTTTCGTAGATATTGGCTTAGAAGATAAAGATATGGTAGTTTCATTGGATGAACTTCCAAGTATGAAAGAATTGTGGCCAAAAAAAAATAATCGTTTATATGTCACTCTGATTAAAGACAAAAAAGACCGCACATGGGCAACGATGGGAGACGGACAGGCATTAAACGAGAAAGTGATTCGTGGTCATAAAGGACAGTTGAATAAAGATCTAACTGGAATCGTGACACAAGTGAGACTTGTAGGAACGACCATTATGACACCAGAAGGATATAAATTGTTCTTGCATCCTTCAGAACGTATGTATGAACCAACGCTTGGAGAAGAAATTACCGTTCGTGTGATTGGGCTTCGTCCTGATGGAGTACTGAATGTTTCGATGAGACCAAGAGCGCATGAGGCCATTGGAGACGATGCAGAGATGATTGTGGCGATGCTAAAAAATCGTCCAACTAAAACACTTCCTTATTGGGATAAAACAGATCCAAAGACTATCAAAGAGATTTTTGGAATTAGTAAAGGGCAATTTAAACGTGCCATTGGAAACTTGTTAAAGGCAAAACGAATTACACAAGAAGAAGGATTTATTCATCTAATTGAAGAATAATGAGTGGAGGCGAGTCGCTTGTCATCTATTTCTATTGAAGGGATTCAAAAGAAGTTACAAGAAGAAGGATTTAAACTAACCATGCAAAGACAGGCAACAGTTGAGATTCTTCTGGAACATTTAAATGAACTACTGACAGCTGAAGAGATTTATATGTTTGTGAAAGAAAAGTATCCAGATATTGGATTAGCAACTGTTTATCGAACATTAGAAATTTTAACGGATTTAGAGGTAGTTACCAGAAATATATTTGACGATGGTATTGGTCGCTATCACTTGAAGCAATCTGTTAACCGACATTTTGCACATCATTTATTGTGTGTTAAATGTGGTCAAATTCAAGAAGTTGAAGAGGACCTTCTCATTGATGTAGAACAGAAAGTATTAGAGCAGTTTCGCTTTCAGGTGCTGGATCATCGTCTGACTTTCCATGGAATTTGCAAAAATTGTCAGCAAAAGGAAGGGTAGAAGATGAAAGAAATACACTACTTCCTCGATAGTATTGCTGTTCAAGGGCTATCTGAGAATACTGTTATGAGCTATAAACGAGACTTGGAGAAGTTTTCTCAGTTTTTAGAAGAACAAAAGGTGACACGTCTGCAAGATGTGGACCATACAACAATGGTGCTCTTTCTTCAAAAGCTGAAGAAGGATGAGTACGCCGTTAGTTCAACGAGCCGCATGATTAGTTGTTTGAAGAAATTTTTCCAGTTTCTTGTGCAAGAGCGAATGATAGACAAAGACCCGACGCAACAAATTCATCCACCTAAACCGAAGAAACAGTTGCCCAAAGCGCTGAGTATTGATGAGGTGAACCGGTTGCTTGAGGTGCCGGACACGACAACAGTTTTAGGCTTAAGAGACAAAGCAATGCTCGAACTTTTATATGCAACAGGGATGCGTGTAAGCGAACTGATCAGCATTGAACTGAGTGATTTGCATTTGGAACTTGGATTCTTACAAACGATTGGGAAAGGAAATAAACAACGCATTATCCCGATTGGACAAGAAGCAACCAACTGGATTCAAAATTATTTAGAGTATGCACGGCCTGCTTTAGAAGACGAGAAGAAGTTATCGAATGTCTTGTTCTTGAATCACAGAGGCGGTCCGTTTACACGTCAAGGTTTCTGGAAGAATTTAAAGAAAATCGTTCAGACAGCCATGATTACAAAGGAAGTGAGCCCGCATACATTAAGGCATTCCTTTGCAACCCATATTTTAGAAGCGGGTGCCGACCTTCGGATTGTGCAGGAACTACTTGGGCACTCGGATATTAGTACGACACAAATTTATACACATATTACAAACGAACGAATGAAGGAAATTTACAAACAAGCACATCCTCGTTCGTAAATAAAGAAAATGGAGATGGAAACTATGAAATTTAAAAGAATACATGTTATTGTAATGGACTCTGTAGGGATTGGAGAAGCGCCAGATGCTGCAAAATTTGACGATGCAGGTTCACATACATTGGGTCACATTTCTGAAACTGTAGGCTTAAATGTTCCAAATATGCAACGTTATGGTTTAGGAAATATTGCTCCTTTAAAAACAGTTCCACCAGTAGAACATCCTGAAGGAAGCTACACAAAATTAGAAGAAGTTTCTGTAGGAAAAGATACAATGACAGGTCACTGGGAATTAATGGGATTAAATATTAAAACTCCTTTCCGTGTATTTCCTGATGGTTTCCCACAAGAATTATTAGACCGTATTTCTGAATTTTCAGGAAGAGGAATTGTATGTAACTTACCATATAGTGGGACAGCCGTTATTGATGACTACGGTAAACACCAAATGGAAACTGGCGATTTAATCGTTTATACTTCTGCAGACCCTGTAATGCAAATTGCAGCGCATGAAGAGATTATACCGCTAGAAGAGTTATACCGTATTTGCGAATATGCACGTGAAATTACAAAAGATGATCCATACATGATTGGTCGTATTATTGCTCGTCCTTATGTGGGTGAACCTGGGAACTTCCAAAGAACTTCTAACCGTCATGATTATGCATTAAGCCCATTTGGAGAAACAACATTAGACTTCTTGAAGAAAGATGGTTTTGATGTGATTGCAATTGGTAAGATTAATGACATCTTCAACGGACAAGGAATTACAGAATTCGTTCGTACAAAAGACAATATGGATGGTGTGGATAAATTAGTTGAAGTATTGAAGAAGGACTTCACTGGTATGAGTTTCTTAAACTTAGTAGACTTCGATGCGGTTTATGGACACCGTCGTAATACGAAAGGCTACGGAGAAGCACTAGAAGCGTTTGATGCTCGTATTCCAGAAATCGTAGAAAATATGCAAGAAGATGATTTATTAATTATTACTGCGGACCACGGAAATGACCCAACATTCAAAGGGACAGACCACACTCGTGAGTACATTCCAGTGTTAGCAATCAGCAAATCAATGAAACACCCAACGCACTTACCACAAGGACACTTCAGCGATATTGCAGAAACAATTAGCGAAAACTTTGGAGTTGCGTCAACTGGTAACGGAACAAGCTTCTTAAAAGAATTAAACTAATACAGAAAGAGGGAACAACATGAGCAAATACGAACAATTAGTTGAAACAAAAACGTTTTTACAAGAAAAAGGCATTGGTCATATTGATTTCGGAATGATTTTAGGTTCAGGTCTTGGGGAACTTGCTGGAGAAGTAAAGAACCCATTAATCTTTGACTATAAAGATATTCCAAACTTCCCAGTGTCAACAGTCGTCGGTCATGCTGGCCGTCTTGTATATGGTGAATTAGAAGGAAAATTTGTTCTAATCATGGATGGACGTTTCCACTACTATGAAGGTTACGATATGGAAACAGTAACGTTCCCAATTCGTTTAATGAAATTATTAGATGTTGAAACGATTATTGTGACAAACTCAGCTGGTGGTGCAAACCCAACATTTGAACCAGGGGACTTAATGATTATTACAGATCAAATTAACTATACTGGTACAAATCCATTAATCGGACCAAACGACGACCGCTTTGGACCTCGTTTTCCTGATATGAGCCACGCGTACCACGAATACGGACAAGAAGTGGTTCGTAAAGCTGCTAAAGAATTAAACATCAATATTAAAGAAGGAGTATACATGGGATACTCTGGACCAACTTATGAAACACCAGCAGAAATTCGCTTCACGCAAGCTGTAGGCGGGGATGCTGTGGGAATGTCAACAGTTCCAGAAGTTATTGTGGCTAACCATGCTGGAATTAAAGTGATTGGGATTTCATGTATCACAAACTTAGCTGCAGGAATGCAAGCAAACTTAAACCACGAAGAAGTAGTAGAAACAACTCAACGCGTTAAAGAAGTGTTCAAATCATTGGTTCGTAAAGTTTTAGTTTTATATTAAGCATCGAACCTCGAGGAGGAATGAATTTGTTAGTACCTTATTCAGCAACGAATAAAAAAATTGTGATGGGATTACTTTCTTATATCCCAGAATTCAAGGACTTTAAACGATTGCAAGAGGAAATTGAAGAAATCGCGACAAATCCATCGATTAAATGCTGGCTCTGGAAAGAGTCTGAAAGTGATAATTTTATTGGTTTAATTGGTGGAGAAAGCACAACAGACACGATTGTCATTAAATACTTATCGGTGTCTCCTTCGTTTCGTGGGGAAAATATTACATTCCAAATGTTAGAAGATTTAGCAAAGATGGAAGATAAAGTATTAAGTGGAACAATTGAAACAAGTGTGATTCTGGCAAAATGGAATAAACATCGTGTAAGTGAGGAACCATGGAAGATTTAACAATTAAAGTAGCTGAATACGAAGGACCGATGGATGTCCTCTTGCATCTGATTCGCGAGATGAAAATTGATATTTACGATATTCCAATGAATGAACTAACTAAGCAATATTTGAACTTCATTCATTCCATGAAAACATTGGAGTTGGAAGTGGCAGCTGAATATTTAGTAATGGCATCAACCTTATTAGAAATTAAAGCGAGAATGCTTCTTCCAAAACCAAAGTTAGAAGACTTCGATGAAGATGGGGAACCAATTGTGGAAGATCCTCGTAATCAGCTGGTCCAGCAACTATTGGAATATCAACAAATTAAAGAAAACGCCAAAAAACTTGAGGAGCTATCTTTCCTAAGGGGATTACACTTTGGAAAAGAAGCGAGTGACTTGTCTTCTATGCAAGAGATTATCCCTTTGAAAGAAGGTGAAGTGACCACTCAAGATTTATGGAATGCGTTAAAAAAATTAGCGCGTAAGAATATTGCAAAAATGCCGCTCAAGGCTAATATTCAACATGAAACGCATACGGTTGAAGAATTGATGGACTCGATCATTTCAAAAATTGAGCATACAGATAAAAAACAAGTTCCATTTGAGGAATGTTTCCCTGCCTTCAATCGACATGCGATTACAACGACATTTTTAGCGATGTTACAGCTTGTTCGGGAACATCGTGTCCGTTTTATTCAAAGTTCTCCATATGAGGATATTTTGATTGAGAAAAGACAAGAAAAGGAGAAAGAGAGTGACTAATTATATTTCAGTACTAGAAGGCTTACTATTTGTTGCTGGAGATGATGGGATTACTTTAGAAGAAGCAAGCTATATTTTGGAACTCGAAAGAAGTGCGGTTCGTCAGTTACTAGATGAATTAAAGAAACGCTTAGAAGATGAAAATAGTGGATTAGAGCTTCTTTTAACGGCTTCTCATTATAAACTCGTGACTAAAGCAAGTTTAAAATCCTATATCGAAAAATATGCCGTTTCTCCATATTCTTCTCAATTGTCTCAAGCATCACTAGAAACATTAGCGATTATTGCGTATAAGCAACCTGTCACACGTGTAGACATTGAATCAATTCGTGGAGTTCAAAGTAGTGGTTCGATTCAAAAATTATTACTAAGAGATTTAATTGAAGAAGCTGGAAGATTAGAGACGCCTGGCCGTCCAAAATTGTATAAGACAACAGCCTACTTCATGGATTACTTTGGATTAGAATCTCTGGATGCCTTACCAGATGCTTCTGATTTATTCGATTTAGATTCTGAAGAAGCGAACCAATTATTTAGAGATAATCATGATTTATTTGAAGAGCTGGAAATGCGCTCTAAAGAACATCATGAAGTAGAAGAAGAGAAAGAGTAGGTTTTTTTTTGGAAAGATTACAAAAAGTAATGGCACACGCTGGTGTGGCATCCCGCAGAAAATGTGAGGCATTTATTCAAGAAGGCCGCGTTAAGGTCAATGGTGAAGTTGTAAGAGAACTTGGCTTTAAAGTAGGTCCTAATGATAAAATTGAAGTAGATGGTATTCCAATTTATAAAGAAGAACCTGTGTACTTTATGTTTTATAAACCAAAAGGCGTGCTTTCAAGTGCGAGTGATGATAAAGGAAGAACCGTTGTAACAGATTACTTTAAAGATGTAGAGCAACGAGTGTATCCGGTAGGACGTTTGGACTACGATACAACAGGGCTTCTTTTATTAACAAATGACGGCGAGTTTTCGAACTTAATGACGCATCCAAAGCATCACGTGGAAAAAAAATATATCGCCAAGGTTAAAGGTGTTCCAACTCCAAGACAAATGCGTCAATTGGAACGTGGAATCGTCTTAGATGGCAAGAAAACGTCAAATGCAAGAGCTCAAATTTTATCGGTAGATACTGATAAAGGAACAGGGATTGTGGCTTTAACGATTCATGAAGGATGGAACCATCAAGTGAAGCGTATGTTTGAAGCGGTGGAGTTACCTGTTATGAAATTAAAACGCGAAGAGTTTGGGTTTTTAACGTTAGAAAACTTACGCCCTGGAGACTACCGTGAATTACGCTCATTTGAAGTACAAAAATTGAGAAAACTCGCGTTAGACGAAAAATAGATACAAGTTAGGGAGTAATACAAAGAGAAAAACGGACTCATATTATGAGTCCGTTTTGTTTATTCTTCTGTGAATGGGCTATTTTTTCGTTTAATGGCACCAGTTGGACAGGAAGTATAAGCTTCTTTGAAATTTTCTATCATATCTTTTGGTAGTGGGGCAGTTCCAGTATTATTGTCTTGTTTTACATATGCAATGCCTTCTGCGTCGTACTCAAAAATTTCGGGAGCACGTAGTTGACATATGCCACAGGCGATACAAGACTGGCAATCAACTTTTGCATAAATTTTGGAAAGAGAGGATTTTTTATCCATGAGTCAGTACTCCTTTTATCAAATTTGGATATTACATGCGATTAAGTCGTATGGTGTGGTTCCGGTAAATCGATTATATCGTATTTTAACCGGAAATCGTACCATGTCGACTTTAATTGGTGTGACAGAAGATAAAACTGAAGTATTTTTTGCTAGTTTACCTCATTTAAAAGAAGCTTATTATCATCAATTACTTAACGAATTCTTCCGTGAAGGAGTACTTGAGGAAAATGAATCAAAATTAGTGTTACTTAAAGAGATTCCGGATTTTTCTCTTGTGACAAATGGAAGCTATCCTGTCAATTACTTGATGCATCCATATTCATTCGTGCAATTAAGAGATGTAACAAGGCTCTGGGTTGAATGGATTAGTTACCACCGTTATGAAGAAAAAACATATCGTCCTCTAATTCAAAATATATGGTTACAGCAATTATTTAAGCAGTGGTATATAGAAGAAAAAGCGACGATTACACCCGAATGGTTTAGTAGCGTTGTGGATGAATTCAAGACTTGGGCAGATCAGCAAGAAGCGCCTGTGAAAGGGCATTGGGTTGGGCTTTTTAATGGGGCTAAGTCGACAGCGGCTCTAGAAGATGAGCTCGTGTCATTGTGGGAATTTACCAGTGTTGAAGACTGTAATCCACTCTCAAGATTAGTCTTGATGAAATGGGTGAGCGATGTCTTTGAGGATTCTGAAAAATTTCCAATCACTTATAGATGGTTTTCTAAAATGTTTGAATGGATTTCTCATGAAACGAGTTCTGTTCAAGAAACAGTTCGTCTGTTTGAAAAAGGAATGAAACGCATAGAAATTGCTCACTATCGTAAGCTTAAAGAAAGCACGATTAACGACCATCTCTTAAAGTATGTGTTGCTTACTAAAGAGGCGTTGTATAAACGTGTAGAAGAAACGAAGGCTGCCATGGCTTATAAATCCCTCTTTGAAAATGGACAATATCCAACATATAAAGAGGCTAAAGACCAATTTGAGATAGAAGGGAAGAAAATGGATTTCTTCTTATTCAGATACTATCAAATTAAAGCCTTAAAGGAGCGTGAATGACATGGATCCAATATTGAAGCGATTTGGATATGACGAGTTTAGAGAAGGACAGAGAGAAGTCATTACGGCTCTTGAAGAAGGTCATGATGCGATTGCTATTTTACCAACAGGGAATGGGAAATCATTCATCTATCAATATATTGGAATAAAGGATAAATGCAGAGTGGTCATAGTTTCGCCACTGATTGCCTTAATGGTTGATCAAGTAGCTAGTTTAAAGCAGATGGGGATCTATAAAGCCGTGGCCATTACTTCCCTTATGACAGAAGCTGAAAAAAATTATATTTTAAGTACTTTAAATGAGTATCAATTTTTTTTTGTTTCTCCAGAGATGTTACAAGCACCGATGTTCTTTAAGAGAATATCAAAAATAGAAATAGGATTACTTGTTGTCGATGAGGCGCATTGTATATCGCAGTGGGGGTATGACTTTAGAAGTGATTATTTATTTATCGGAAAAATGAGAAAAAGCTTAGGAAATCCAAGAACATTGGCATTAACAGCAACTGCGACCTCTCAAGTCATTCATGATATTTATACATTTTTAAGATTAAATAAGGAAGGAACGACTTATTTTCAAGGACATACGTTTTTAAAGAATCGTGAAATTGATGTGATACCAGTTGAAGGTCTGCGCAGTAAGATGCTAAATGAATTGCTTAAGAGAGTCGATTTTCCTTGTATTGTGTATGCATCAACAATCAAAGAAATTGAAGGGTTAAAGGAATCACTTTTGGAGGAAGGATTCACAAAAATCGATACTTTCCACTCCAAGAGACATAGTGGAGATCGCCAAACGATTCAGCAGAAGTTTTTTAGAGGAGAACTCCATATTCTATTAGCAACGAGTGCATTTGGTATGGGAATTAATCAGTCAAATATTCGTACGATTATTCATTACCAACTTCCTCAAACACTCGAAGATTATGTTCAACAGATTGGTCGTGCGGGTAGAGACTTGCAATTTAGCCGTTGTATCGCCTTTGTGCATCCAGATGATTTTTCCCAAATGAGGCGTAAAATTGAACGCTCCTATGAAGTAGATGATGAGGAAGAGACGGAACTTCATCAAAATATCAAAGAGATTGCAAACGCGTTTCGTTGGAATAATGCTCAAACGAGTGAATTCATAAAGAAACAACAAACGCGTAAATTAAAGCAAGTAGGGCAGATTGAAGAATTTGCGACAACGACCTTGTGTAAAGAACAACATCTAGCTCAGTTTTTCGGAGAAAAACGGAAAGATTTGTGTGGAAAGTGTAGTAGTTGTAGACATCTTGATTTGTTTTTAATGGATATTACTTCTAAATGGAATGAAGAAGAAAATGAAAAAAAATCCTTTGAAGAGAGCTTTAAAAAATTATTTAATCTCTGATTAAATAGAGTGATTTTTAATTATTTTATGCTACAATAGAGCTAAAGTAAAAGTTTGGACCTAAGCACATAAATATGCTATATTGTTTAGTGAATTGACTGAGGATTGTATTGGGTCAAATTAGGAGGATTTTTGATGAGTGATAACTTTAATAATGATGACTTAAATAAAAATGAAGAACAACCATGGGAAAGAAAATTTGGTGAAGATGAAAACTTAAAAAACCGTCAATTTTCTCGTAGTGCAAGAAATTCTGGAGGGAAAGCAGTAGCTCCTTTATCAAATGTACTATTATTTGTATTCCTAATTGTAATTGTTGCACCAGTATTATTTATGTGGTGGTTCTCGATTGTTAATAACAGTAATCAAGTGAAACCTAGAACTGCTGATGATGTTATGCTTACCAAAACGGTTGAAACAACGACAGTAGCACCAGAAACAACAGTTGCACCAACTACAAAACAAGAAGCAACAACAACAGCTCCTGAAGCAACTACGACTGCTCCTAGACAGGCTGGAACAACACAACAAACACCTACAACAGCAGCACCACAAAATGGAAATTACGGAACATATGTGGTTAAACAAGGAGATACTTTATACCGTATTGCTGTAAATCATGGAATGGATGTTGCTACATTAAAACAAATTAATGGTTTATCAGGGGATAATATAGCTCCTGGAACAACTTTAAAAGTTAAACAATAATGATTAGTTAATTTTTAGAAGTCTGAGACGCAAGACGTTTCAGACTTTCTTTTTGAAAGGAAGAATAGAATGCAAGTTGCAATTGATGGACCAGCTTCATCTGGAAAAAGTACGATTTCAAAAATGATTGCTAAAGAAACGAATTTTCTATATTTAGATACGGGTGCGATGTATCGTGCAACAACATTGGCTTTTTTAAGAAATAATATTGCAGTAGTGGATGCTGAAGCAATCAAAGATTTATTAGAGAATTTAGTAATTAGTTTTAAAAATACGGATGAAGGTCAACTCGTTTTCTTAAATGGGGAAGATGTTACGCATGAGATTCGTAATCTTGAAGTTACAAGAAATGTATCTGAAGTTTCAGCGATTAAATCAGTAAGAGTAAAACTTGTTCAAATGCAAAGGGAAATTGCAGAAAATCACTCCATCATTATGGATGGGCGGGATATTGGAACTGTAGTACTTCCAAATGCTGAATTGAAAATTTTCTTAGTAGCTTCAGTTAAAGAACGTGCATTACGCCGTTTCAGAGAAAACCAAGAGAAGGGTATCCAATTATCTCTTGAAAAATTAGAAGAAGAAATTGCACACCGTGACTATTTAGACAGTACTCGTAAAGAGTCACCTTTGAAAAAAGCGGATGATGCAATTGAAATCGATACAACAAGCCTATCAATTCAAGAAGTTGTTTCTAAAATCACGAATCTTATCCAAGAAAAGTTAACGAATTAACCAGATTTTACACAAAAACACTAGAATTCGTTTTCATTTAGTGGTATGATTGTAAATGGATAAAAAGTTTGATTTTACACAAAAAGTAAACTTTGCGTTCGTATGAATTGTCGCTCTAGGAGGAAGTCACATGTCAGAATTACAAACAATGCAAGATGCACTAGATATCGTTAAAGATATTCAAATCGGAGATTTAGTACAAGGTGAAGTATTAACTCTACAAGATAAACAAGCCATCGTAGGAATTATCGGTGGAGGAGTTGAAGGGGTTATTCCTTTCAATGAATTATCAACATCACCAGTAGAACGTGTAGAAGACGTTTTAGCTGTGGGAGATGTCGTTGATTTAGTAGTCATCAAACAAATCAAAGATAAAGAAAATGGAAGTTTCTTACTTTCAAAAAAACGTGTAGATGCTCGTAAAGTTTGGGAAGAAATTCAAGCTAAATTCGATAACAAAGAAATCATCGAAGCTCCAGTTGTGGATGCTGTTAAAGGTGGTTTAGTAGTAGATGCAGGAGTTCGTGCTTTCGTACCAGCTTCTATGGTATCAGACCACTATGTTGATAACTTAGCTCAATTCAAAGGCCAAACATTAGCTTTTGAAATTGTTGAAATCGAACCAAGCGAAAATCGTTTAATCTTATCACGTAAAAACTTAGTTGCAGCTGAGAAGGCAGCTAAGCGTGCAGCTGTATTTGAATCAATTCAAGAAGGTTCTGTGGTGACTGGTAAAGTTGCTCGATTAACAAACTTTGGTGCATTTATCGACTTAGGTGGAGTAGACGGATTAGTTCATATTTCACAAATCTCTCACGAGCATGTTGTAAAAGCAAGCGACAAATTAGAAGTTGGTGAAGAAGTTCAAGCTAAAGTAATCTCTGTGGATCCAGAAAGTGGACGTGTATCATTATCAATTAAAGATACATTAGAAGGACCATGGGATAACATTGAAGAACGCGCAGCAGTTGGTTCTGTATTAGATGGTTTAGTAAAACGACTAACTACATTTGGAGCATTTGTTGAATTATTTCCTGGTGTAGAAGGATTAGTTCACATTTCACAAATCGCTCACCAACATATCGCAACACCACATGAAGTTCTTAAAGAAGGTCAAGAAGTACAAGTGAAAGTTCTTGAAGTTCATCCAGAACAACAACGTATTTCTTTAAGTATTAAAGCTTTACAAGAAGCTCCAAAACCTGAAAAAGAAGAAGTTGAAGAAGTGGTTGAAGAAACATACGAACTACCTGAAGAAGATGTTTCATTCTCTTTAGCAGATCGTTTAGGGGATCAACTTTCTGAACTTAAAGTCGAAGAATAACAATAAGATATAAATTAAGTGGAAATAGTCTGGACTGGTTCCAGACTATTTTTATGATAGAATTAGAGAAAAAGGAGGAATAGTATGTCAACACCAGTTATTGCCGTTGTAGGAAGACCAAACGTAGGAAAATCTACAATTTTTAACCGTATTGTCGGTGAGCGTATCTCTATCGTAGAAGATATTGCCGGAGTCACTCGTGACCGTATCTATTCTGAAGGTGAGTGGTTAGGGCACTCATTTAATATCATTGATACAGGTGGGATAGACATTACAGATGAACCCTTTATGTCAAACATCCGTATGCAAGCAGAAATTGCGATGGAAGAAGCAGATGTGATTATCTTCCTTACAAGTGTAAAAGAGGGAGTGACAACTACTGACGAACATATTGCGAAATTACTCTATCGTACAAATAAACCAGTTTTACTTGCAGTTAACAAAGTGGATAATCCAGAATTGCGTTCAGAAATTTTTGATTTTTATGCGTTAGGATTCGGCGAACCATTTCCAATCTCAGGAAGTCATGGACTAGGTCTTGGTGACTTATTAGATGCAGCTATTAATGCTTTCCCTGAAGATAAATGCGACGAAGAGGATAAGGACGTTATTAAGTTTAGTTTCATCGGACGTCCAAACGTAGGGAAATCGAGTTTAGTGAATGCGATGCTTGGAGAAGAGCGCGTTATTGTATCCAATGTTGCGGGAACCACTCGTGATGCGATTGATACGACATTTGAAGATGAAGAAGGTACCGTCTTCAAAATGATTGATACTGCAGGGATTCGTAAGAAAGGTCGTGTCTTTGAATCAACTGAAAAATATAGTGTATTACGTGCTTTAAGAGCGATTGAACGTAGTGACATTGTATGTGTAGTCTTGAATGCCGAAGAGGGTATTCAAGAACAAGATAAGAAGATTGCGGGATATGCTCATGAAGCAGGAAAAGGTGTTGTTATTTTAGTCAATAAGTGGGACACTCTTGAAAAAGATAATTCAACTTATAAAGAGTTTGAAGATAAGATTCGTCAAGAATTCTTATACTTATCTTATGCTCCAATTATTTTCGTATCTGCGAAAACAAAACAACGTCTTTCAAAAATTCCACCAATCCTAAAAGAAATTCATGAGGTTCGTTCACGTCGTATTTCATCTTCAGTACTAAACGATGTATTGATGGATGCGATTGCGATGAATCCAACTCCAACGGATAAAGGAAACCGATTGAAGATTTACTATATGACACAAGTAGCGATTCAACCGCCTACGTTTGTTACCTTTGTTAATGATGTAGAATTGATGCATTTCTCATATGAGAGGTTCTTAGAAAATAGAATTCGTTCAGCTTTCGGTTTTGAAGGGACTCCAATTCATATGATAACCCGTCAAAGAAAGTAAAAAAATTCATATCTATCTTATAAAAGACGATATAAACCATTGAAACTATTCTCTTAGAATGTTATACTTTAGAAGAAATCATAACTATTTAGATTTCCAGATTAGTTGGACCACTCAACAAAATCTGATAGAAATTCTTATTTGATGGAGGTGAAACTAAAATGGCTAACAAAGCAGAATTAGTAGATCGCGTTGCTAAAAAAACGCAATTAACAAAGAAAGATGTTTCAGCAACAGTTGAAGCTTTATTCGAAACAATTCAAGAGGCTTTAAAAGCAGGTGAAAAAGTTCAAGTTATCGGATTTGGTAACTTTGAAGTTCGCGAACGCGCTGCTCGTAAAGGACGTAACCCTCAAACAGGTAAAGAAATTAAAATCAAAGCTTCTAAAGTTCCAGCATTCAAAGCTGGTAAAGCTCTTAAAGATGCAGTTAAAAAATAATTCAATTGAACTATTTTCTTAGCATGAAGTTTTAAATGGTGTTATATTAGAGTTATCTCTATATAATGCCATTTTTTATTATATACATATTTATTAACAGTTTTTATTATATCAAGGAGAATTTATGACTACAGTAATTAAAGACATACAACAAGCTTTAGAAGAACAAGATATTGAAAAAGTATATGAATCTTATCATCGTTTTTTTGATCATTTTGACCCAGAAAAAGATCTTCAGGAGATGGCAGATTTGGCGACCTATTCTGTATCAATCGGGTTCTATGAAGAAGCAAAACGAGCTCTATTACGACTTACAGAAGTTGAACCGGATGAAGCGATTTGGACGATTTTACTAGCTGAAATTTTAGTTGCTGAAGGTGAAACAGACCAAGCGTTATCGATTCTATACGATATTCCTGAAACGGATCCAGACTATCCAAGTGTGTTGGTGGTGGAATCAGAAGCGTACCGTGAAGAAGGAGATTTTGATTTAGCAGAGAAGAAACTCCTAAAAGCAAAAGACTTGGATCCAGATGAAGCTATTATTGATTTTTACCTTGGAACATTATTATTTGAAGCGGGGAGTTTCGAACGTAGTGCATTCTTTTTAGAGCGTTTCATAAAACAAAATACTGAGGAAACTGGGGAAGAAGAACGAGCACAAGAGTTGTATGTCGAAGCCACTTTGAGAATGGGGAATAAAGAGCCACTAGAGCAATTTATTGGTGATGAGAGTATTGACGGACTCTCAAGTGATTTACTCACTCAAATGGCCTCATATGAGTCTATTGAGGGGAACTACGAAAAATCTCTTGAGTACTATATGGAACTTCTAGAACGTGAACCTGAAAATAGTGAAGTGACACTCAATGTGATTCATTGTCTATTAATTTTAAAACGTGACGTTGAAGCTAAAGAATATGCAAAGAAATGGATTTCTTTTGATGAATTGAACGATGAAGCTCATCGCATTCTTGGACAAATTGAAATCACTACAGGGAATCGACAGGAAGGGGTAAGGGAATTAAAAGAAGCCATAAACCTGAATAATGATTCCATTTTCAATGTAACAAGCTATGTTGAAGCATTGAATGAGGAAGAAGAATATGATGAAAGTATTGAGTTTCTGGAAAGCTTAGAAACAAAAGAAGATGCTGTTATACTTTACTTGTTTGCAAAAACTTATGAAGCAATGGAAAAGTACAGTGAAGCATTAACGTACTATCATAAGGCCTATGCAGCAGGGGAAAGTTCCTTAGAATTCTATGAAGATTACATTCGATTTATGATTGAAGAAGGTAGAAAGGAACAAGCAAAAATAGCATTACAAGAAGCTTTGAAATTAGATCCGTTTAATCCAGAGTTTATTCGTTATTCATTTATTTTTGAAGAATAGGAGTGGAAAAATGTTTAATCCAAGTTTAGAAGCCAAGAAAAAGTTTATTTCGTGGTTTATTTCGAACCATTCTTTAAAAAGAAGAGAATCCCTTTGGATTTTGAATTATCTTTTAAACCATGAATTATTATTAAAACAAATTCATTTTGTTGAACATGTAGAAGCAACTCCAAAAGGAATGTTATTTTCAACGATTAAACCTGCTCAAGAATCCTTCTTATTTTTTAAAGAAGGAACTTCTTTTGATAATCCAGAAGTTGCTTTTCACGATATGCGTCTTCATTGGAAAGAAGATTGTTTTGTTGAACTTGATTTTCCTAACGCATACAAAAGTATGGTAAGTTTTGGTGTGTTAGAAAAGAATCCGTATTTCATTACAGAACTTGATGAAATAGATTCTGTAACGGAAGAACTACAAACCATTCAAAAGGAAGTTCAAATCACGCAATTAAAACTAGAAATCAATGAAGCACTTGAAAAAATGGACTCAGAACTCTTTATGCAATTAACAAATCGATTAAAGGAGTTAGAAAATGAATAAATTTAATCGAAAAATTGACATTCTATCAGTTCCACTTTTTGTTGCAGCTTTACCTGTTATACAAACCTTAAAGGAAGCTGGACATGAAGCCGTATTTGTTGGAGGGTCCGTTCGAGATTTAGTGTTGGGTAAAGAAATTTCTGATGTAGATATAGCAACAAGCGCAACACCAGAAGAAGTTAAATCTTTGTTTACTCATACGGTTGATGTAGGTATTGAACATGGTACAGTACTAGTCATTTATCATCAAGATAGTTATGAGGTTACAACCTTTAGAACAGAAAGTACTTATCAAGATTTTAGACATCCAGATTCTGTTACCTTTGTTAGAAGCCTTGAAGAAGATTTAAAGCGTCGGGATTTTACAATTAATGCATTAGCCATTAATAATCAAGAAGAAATTGTAGATTATTTTGATGGACTAAAAGACTTGGAAAACTCTATCATCCGATGTGTTGGAGATCCATTAGAACGTTTCAATGAAGATGCGCTTCGAATGATGAGGGCTATACGCTTTGCAGGCCAATTAGGATTTTCAATAGAATCGAAGACGTTTAATGCTATTCGAGTTTTGAAAAGTAATTTAGAACGTGTGGCGGTGGAGCGAATGAAAGTAGAATTTGAGAAGATGATTGTTAGTTTGCATCGAAATAATGCGTTTCTAGCATTTATCGAATCGGATTTGTATCAATCCTGTCCGAATTTTACGAATTCTAGAGAAACATTGAAAGAAATTGGAGAGTTTCCAGTGAGTTCTATGTCGATTCTACAAGCATGGGTTTTATTTGGATATTATAATCAACTAAGTGTTTCTGAGCTAAAGAAAGTATTAAAAAATTGGAAATCTTCTAATGAGCAAATTTCTGAGACGTTGATGGGATATCAAACATTACTTAATCGTTTAAATAAAGAGTGGGATTCATTCATGGCATACGAATGTTCAGAAAGGATTGCTATTGAAATTGAAGGATTACTCCCTGGACTTGGAAGAACTGAAAATCATAATATTTTGGTCCAAGTGTATAAAACTCTACCTATCCATTCCATCCAAGAAATTCAGATAGATGGATTTGGCGTAAAAGAAGCATTACAGCTCGAAAAAATGGGACCTAAGATAGGAGAGGTTCTTCAAGCAGTAAAAAAGGCTATACTATCTAAGGAATTAAAAAATGAAAATCATGAAATTGTTAATTGGATAAGAAATCATTTTTCTAAAAATTAAAGCTTTAAAACCAGTTTCATTTTTTCAATTGTTAGTATTAATTCTTGAATGAAAGGCATTTCAATGGTAGAATTAATCATGTAAGCAATAATATTTTAAGGAGTGACCCTATATGAAAAAGGTTATGTCAGGTTTACGATTTGTATTTAGAAATGGAGAAACATGGACGATTAATCGCCGTTTGATTGGTGACTTATGGATTAAAAAAGTTACAACTTCATTTGGACGTATTAACGGTGGAGAATTCCAAGAAATTCACCCATGCGAATCTTTACGTATTGAAATCTTACCAGAAGCTGATCACGTAATGTCTGAAGACATTAACTTAGGTGGATTAGAATTAGGTATGTTCGAACGTGTTAAAAAATATAGCGATATTGAATTAATGGATATTTTATATTTAGATGGAAACCATCCAAAATCAGACGTAGTTGTTGAAACTGACCGCGTATATTTTCCATATAGTCCTGTAGATGAAGATGGAAATGACAACAAATTCCAAAGTTCAGTTATTGGATCTCACGGAAACTTATTTATCGTAATTGACCCAGAGAAATCTGTAGAAGATATCTATCCTGAAATTTAATCAATTTAGAAAGTCTAAGACGTTTTTGTCTTAGACTTTTTGGTCTAATTAAAACCCCCGGATTGTGAAGTGCACCCCAAAAGTTAGATTTTGTGTCTAACTTTTGGGGTGCACTTCACTAAGCCGGTGGATATTTATTTTTGATAAAAAATAAACGATAATAGACGAATATGTATTTTGTTGGTTGCAACCCTTTAAAGAAGTTAGTACACTAATATAGATGAGAATACTGAGAAAGGGGGATTGCAAATGAAGAGAAAATATGCCGTCATTGATTTAGAAACAACGGGTCCTAAATACGAGCAAGGGGACCGTATTTTTCAATTTGGGTGTACCTTGATTACTAATCATAAAATCGTTGAACATATTACTTTAAATATAAATCCCGAGCAAAGTATTCCTTTTGAAATACAGTTATTAACGGGTGTAACAAATGCTGATGTTGAAAAAGCACCTTATTTTGATGAAGTGGCAATGAATATTTTCAATCTGTTAGAAGGTCGAACTCTTGTAGCCCATAATGTTGGATTTGACGGACCTTTTATCATTACTGCTTTAAAAGAGGCTCTAGGGATTGAGTTAGAAGTTCCCTTTATAGATACTGTTCAATTGGCTCAAATTTGTTACCCGACAGCTATCAGTTATCGTTTAAGTGACTTAACAAATATGTTAAAAATTCCTCATACACAAGTTCATACAGCTGGTAGTGACGCTAAGGCAACTGCCCAATTATTTTTAAAACTTCAAGAGAAAATTCGTAGTTTTTCTAAGGTAACTCTTGAACATTTAGTTAAATTTTCGAATGAGCTTATTGGGGATACGGGAGATGTTTTTAAGGATGCCTTTAGTATTGCTAAAGGGAGGGATAGTAATACTGATTTAATAGAACATGGTTTTGTAGTATCGGAAAGGGTCTTCGAAGAAAAAAGTTCTTCCACAACTACTAAAGTTTCTGCGATTAATGCCTATAATCAATTAGTTGAAAATGAATTTTTAAAAGATAATGATTCTCAAAGAAGAATTATTAGAAAAATTCTTGAAAAATTAGAAGAAGAGGAATCCATTCATTTTATACAAGCACCACCTGGTTCAGGAAAAACGTATGCTTATCTACTTGCAGCTCTTGAAAAGGCCACTAAACAAAATCCTATTTGGATTGTTACATCAAATTTATTACTCCAGCAACAATTATATGAGGATAGTGTACTGCCATTAGTAAGCGCCTTAAAGATAAAAAATCCTATTGTGTCAATTAAGGGCCAAAGAAATTATATTGATTTAGAAGCTTTCTCTTACAAAATAAGTCAGTTAAAAAATGACAAGAGTCCAAGAGTAAGTTTGTCGGTTATGGGCTTAGTTGTTTGGATTAGTGAAACAGAAACAGGAGATTTATCAGAATGTAATCAAGTTCTATACCAATCCTCTCTTTGGAAAGATATTTGTGTGAAAGAGAATTCCAAAATGGAAAGTTTATATTGGACGAAAGCTGTTCAATCTGTTCAAAACAGCAGTATCGTAGTAACAAATCATGCCTTTTTAATTCATTATGCGTCTACAATTTCTAAAGAGGTGAAACCAATTGTTCTATTAGATGAAGTTCAACAGTTTGAACACTCGTTAGAACAATATGGAACTGTATCGATTAATTTCTCGAACTTGTTCTTATTACAACAATTATGGAGTGATTACTATCTAAACTCAATGACAAATTTTTCGAAAGAAGAGGAGCATTTGTCTAGAACAATAAACCGCAAACTTTTAGAAATTTGTGATTTATACGAAACATGGTTCGAAGAATTGGATAGAGGAAATTATTTGAAGGCATCTATAGTTTTTACAAATGAAGAATGGGTTGAAACGATTCATCATGAAATGATTCGAGCGTTCACAAAATCCATCATTCAATTAATGAATTATCTTCAAGAAAATTCAGGCAAGACGAGTTTATTTGAAAATAGCATTCAATTATTACAGGAAATAAAAGATTCCTTGCTCAGATTTCAAGAGTCCACTCATTCGTATTTTGTCATTGAGAGAAAAGATCAATATGGACAGGCAACGATAAAAGTATCGAGAGTTGACTCAGTTACTCATGTTTTTAATCATTTTAAGAAGACGATTAAGAAATTAATAGGGATTTCTGCAACAATCCCAACTTTTACTCCTTTATTTTATGATTTAAAGGCTAAAGAGAACCTTACAACTATTGACTCTAAAGTAAATTCGTCTGCCCACCATATTTTTATTCCAAATGACTTAGTTTCTGTGACTGCAGCCTCAAGTAAGCAATATCACGAACAAATCTCATATTGTATTCAGCAGATCTATGAACGTAACGAGGGAAGAATGTTAGTTTTAATGCATTCCATAGAGGCATTAATGGCAGTAGAAGATCTGATGGTTGATTATTGTAAAAGGAATAATATAGAATTACTAGCTCAAAAAGGATCTCAATTAGGTCGAAAAATTCAAAGAAGATTCCAAGAAAAGAATGATTCTATTTTATTAGGAGTATACAGTTTCTGGGAAGGCTTTGATAGTGGTGGAGTTTCCATAAACTCTTTAGTAATTACTAAATTACCATTTCCAAATCCAGTAACAACCCATCAACAAATTGTCCAATTAGAGATGAAAGAACAGAATCGTTCCTATTTTGCTCATTATTCGATTAAAATGATGCTTCTTCAACTTTATCAAGGATTAGGGCGATTTAGTCGGCCAACTCAAAAGAATGCAGAAATATGGATTTTAGATGTTCGAGCCACTATTAGCAAATATTCAGAGAAAGTAAAAAATATATTTCCAGAAAGTGCAATAGTTATCGAAAAGACTTTCAAAAAATGTTTGAATAGTGCTCACATAAAAAATAAAGATTAACTAAGTTTGGGATTATTTTATAAGGGGATGTTGGTATTTTTCCTTAGAATAGCGTATAATACCTTTATCTATGAAAGTTTGAGTTGAGGAGAGAAATTGATGAAAAGAAAATCAATGTTTATTCTATTGCTCACTTTATTTCTATTATTTTTAGCTGGCGCACAAATCTTTTTAACGAGTGTTGATCCAAAAATAAAAAAACGTAATGAAGCATTAACATTGATGGCTCCAAAAGTGGAGTTTTCAAAAGTAACAAAGTTTTACTGGTTTAATAATGATAAAACTTACTACACGATTATGGGTGAAGACACTGAAGGAAAAGCAATTTATGCGATTACTCCTGAAGAAGGGGGAGAAGTAACCATCCTTCAGCAATCTGCAGTGGTTAACGAAGAAGAGGCACGTTCCATTACGGCTCAAGCAAAACCAGATGTCGAGGTTTTAGAAGCAAGAATGGGTATTTTGAACGGAGAGCCAGTATGGGAAGTGAATTATAGAATGAATAATCAAAGAATTGGTTATTACTATATTTCGGCTCAGAATGGACAATGGATTAAAGATATTGAGAATATATAGAAATTGGTGATTTATGGTAAAAATTTCAAATAGAGTATCAAGAATCTTACCATCAGGGACTTTAGCAATGACACAAAAAGCCAGAGAATTAAAGGCAAAAGGTCGTAAGGTTATTAGTCTTTCGATTGGAGAACCAGATTTCAATACTCCAGAACAAATCACAGATGCGGCAATTACTGCTCTAAGAAGCCATGAAACGGATCACTATACTCCAGCGTTAGGATTAGATTCTTTACGACAAGCGATTTGTGATTATCATTATCGAAGAGATGGAATACGTTTAGATAAGAACCAAGTGGCCACTTTTTCAGGAGCGAAATTTGCTTTGTATTCAGTTTTCATGACTTTAGTTGACGCTGGAGATGAGGTATTAATTCCAATTCCTTATTGGGTTAGTTACGCTGAGCAAGTTCAATTGGCAGAAGGTGTCCCAGTATATGTTGAAACTAAAGAAAAAAATTTATTTAAGGTAACGATTGATTTACTAAATGAATATGTGACTGAAAAGACGAAACTCTTATTACTAAATGCGCCATCGAATCCATCCGGGCTCCTTTATACAAAAGATGAGCTATTCGCTATTGGAAATTGGGCATTAGAACACAACATTTTTGTAATAGCAGATGAAATTTATTATGAATTAGTGTATGGTGAGGATTCAATTAGTATGGCCAGCTTATCGAAGGAGATTTTTGATAACACACTTATTGTAAATGGTTTATCGAAATCTGTAGCAATGACGGGGTGGCGTTTAGGATATGTTTTTGGTCCTCAAAAAGTTATAAGAGCTTTAAATGACCTTACAAGCCATACGACTAGCAATCCTGCTGTGGTTACTCAGTATGCGGCTATTCGTGCGTTTGATGAAGATATTGAAGTCGTTAAGACGCATATGCGTGAAAAATTTCAACTAAGAATTGACTTGTTTCATCAACTTTTGAACGAAATTCAAGGAATCAAGTGTGAAAAGCCTAAAGGAGCTTTCTATTTGTTTGCAAATGTAAAAATGGCCATGCATATTGTTGGTGTTGCCTCGTCAGAAGAATTTGCTTTAAAGCTTTTAGAAGAAGCTGGAGTAGCTACTGTATCTGGGGAAAATTTTGGATGTAATGGTTCCCTTAGATTAAGTTGTGCAAATGACGAAGAGGAGTTAAGAGAAGCGGCAAATCGTATTAAAGAATTTATTGAATCATATTTGTAAAGGAAGAGGGATAATTTGAAAACTATAACAATGAATCAAGCAAAAGATTACGTTGGGCAAACGGTCAAAATTGGTGCATGGGTGACCAATAAACGTTCTAGCGGTAAAATCGCGTTCTTACAATTACGTGATGGAAAAGCTTATTTCCAAGGAATTGTAGTAAAAGCTGACGTAAGCGAAGAAACTTTTGAATTAGCAAAAGGATTAACTCAAGAAAGTTCTGTATTTGTAACAGGTGTCGTTCAAGAAGATACTCGTTCTAAATTAGGCTATGAGTTATTAGTAAAAGATATCGAATTAATCGGGGAAAGTCATGAATATCCAATCACTCCAAAAGAGCATGGGACTGACTTCTTAATGGATCACCGTCATTTATGGTTACGTTCAACAAAACAACATGCCATTATGGAAATTCGTAATGCAATTATTTATGCATCATACGAGTTCTTTGATAAAAATGGATTCATTAAATTTGATAGCCCAATTCTTTCAGGAAATGCGGCAGAAGATTCTACAGAATTATTCGAAACGGATTACTTTGGTGAACCAGCATTCTTAACACAATCTGGTCAATTATATTTAGAAGCTGGAGCAATGGCATTTGGTCGTGTATTCGACTTCGGACCTGTATTCCGTGCAGAAAAATCTAAAACTCGTCGTCACTTAACTGAGTTTTGGATGATGGATGCGGAGTATCTATACTTAACACATGACGAGTCTTTAGACTTACAAGAAGCATACGTTAAAGCGTTAATTCAAGGTGTACTAGACCGTGCACCTCATGCATTAGAAACACTTGAACGTGATATTGAATTATTGAAGAAATATATTAGCGAACCGTTCAAGCGTATCACTTACGATGAAGCGATTGATTTGTTACAAGAGCATGAAGGTGATGAAGATACGGACTACGAACATCTAGAACATGGAGATGACTTCGGTTCACCACACGAAACTTGGATTTCAAACCACTTTGGTGTTCCAACATTCGTAATCAACTATCCAACGGAAATTAAAGCTTTCTACATGAAACCTGTTCCTGGAAACGAAAGTCGTGTACTATGTGCTGACTTACTTGCTCCGGAAGGATACGGGGAAGTTATTGGGGGGAGTGAGCGTGAAACGGACTATGATAAATTATTAGACAGAATTAAATCAAATGGATTAAATCCAGATGACTACGCATTCTACTTAGATTTACGTAAATTCGGTTCAGTACCTCATTCAGGATTTGGACTTGGTTTAGAACGTATGGTAACATTTGTAGCTGGTACGAAACATATTCGTGAAGCTATCCCATTCCCACGTTTACTAAACCGTATTTACCCATAATAAAATGAATATAAAAGAGCCGCTGACATGTGTCGTTGGCTCTTTTTTAGAAGAGGGAGGAATTCCAATGGCAATAACATTCCAAGAGTACTGGATGTTCAGTGGTTCCACAATAGTGCCTAATGTATTGATACAATATTATCGTCATATACAAATAAGTGCAGATGAATGTTTGTTAATTTCTTGGTTACTACAAAGGCATTCAGAAGAATACTTCATTTTAAATGTAGAAGAAACTTGTAAAACATTTGAACTAGATGAAAAGCAATTATTTGGAATTATTCAACATTTAATGGATAGACAAGTACTAGTGATTCAACAAAGAGAAACTCACACTGAAAAAAAAGTTGATTATTACAGTTTTAAGCCTTTAATGCAACAATTAGAGATCGCATATAAGCAGCATTCCATAAAAGATAAAGATCATAAACAGTCTGATATTAACCTATTAGGTTTGATTGAACAGGAATTTGGTAGACCACTAAGTTCTTTTGAAATTCAGAATGTATCTAGTTGGATTCATCAGGATCACTATTCACAAGAGATTATTATTGCAGCATTAAAGGAATGTGTATTAAATCAGGTCTTTACGATTAAATATATGGATAAGATTCTTCTAAGTTGGCATCGAAAAGGAATAAAAAATTTACAACAACTTGCTACTGAAAAAAGTCGAATCAAAAATAATCAAGTTGAACTACAAGACAATCCAGTAGATAAAACTAAAGTACCGATGATTCATTGGACTAAAAGGTGATTTTATGTTATCGAAAGCAAAAACAATTGAAGCAGTAGAGAGAATGGAAAAATTGTTTCCTAATGCGCACTGTGAATTAAATCACGAAACACCTTTTCAACTTTTAATTGCAACGATTTTAAGTGCACAGGCTACAGATAAAGGCGTTAATAAAGTGACACCAAGGCTTTTTGCAATTTATCCCAATGCTTATGCTCTAGCAAATAGCGAAGAAGAGGTTGTCATTGAGTGTATTCAATCATTAGGATTATATCGAAACAAAGCCAGAAATATTAGAATGTGTGCTCAGCAACTCGTTGAAAGATATAATGGTGAAGTTCCACGAACAAGAGAAGAATTGGTTTTACTGGCTGGCGTAGGTCGAAAAACAGCAAATGTAGTTCTAAGTGTTGCTTTTGGTTTACCAGCTTTTGCTGTAGATACTCATGTGGAAAGAGTAAGCAAAAGATTACAGATTTGTAAACAGTCAGCATCCGTTCTTGAGGTTGAAGAAACCTTATGTAAAAAGCTACCTAAGGATAAATGGGGAAAGGCTCATCATTGGATGATTTTCTTTGGAAGATATCATTGTACGGCTAGGAGTCCGAAATGTGAAGGGTGTCCATTATTAGATCTTTGTGCATATGGTCAAAAAGAAGTTTAAAAAACCTGTTGGACATTGTCCAACAGGTTTTTTAAATGTTAAAGAAAAATCCATATAAAAATGACATTACAATTAAATACCAATGCAAGTATGTAAATTGTCTATTAACAGAAAATTCTTTTCGATAGTATATTTGATATAAAATTGGAATCAATAAAGATAATGAGAATAAAATCGTTCCCAGAACACTGAAAGAGCCTAGGTACCAGACAAAGTAGATTATTGTTCCAATTAGCCAAGAAAGACTAAATAAAACAGTACAAATTGCTACTACTGGACCATAGTGTCTTTTTCCTTCTCTAATTTCGACCAAACGTGATTTAACATGAGAAACATATAATCCAAATAAAATAAATTGGAATAATTGAATGCTAATTTCTTTAGAAACCGCTCCACTTAAAATAAACAAAGTGATGAAATTCCCCAAATAATATTTTGAAATACTATTTAAAAATGAATGATAAATATAAAACATATCATTTGTCTTCAGTTCAAACAAGTGGCCATGATTCAGAATCACCATTAAAAGCAAAAGAAGAACGATTCTTAAAGCTACATTTTGATAAAAATAGACAAGAAGTGAAAGTAGCACTATATCCGTAATGGCAATAAAAATCCATCTTTTCATTTCAGGATGGTTAGCAAATTTTCTAAATGAATTTTCTTGCAAATAAATAATGACAAAGAACAAAAACAATACTGAAAAATGAGTAAAGTGAAATTGTTGTTGCCTTATAGCAAGAAGAAGTCCGATTAAACAATATCCTAAAGGAGCTAAAATAAAATTCAGCCAAGGAGAGGTTAGTTGATGTAAGATGTTCGAAACGGACATTGACTGTGGTTCGTTGTTCATAAAAATACCTCATTCTTAATTATAGTTTAATGATATGGAATAATACTGTTCTTGTCAAGATGAGGGGATTCAAAGCTACTATTCATTACTGCAAAGCAAAATTTAAAAGAAGTTACGATAGAAGATTATTTGCAGTATCATAATCCATTTTAGATGAAAGATAATTTTCGAATTTACTGATAGAATCTATTTAACAAGTCGACATAAAATTACTTGATGAAAATAAACCATTAGCTGTAGTTAAATTTACACTGAATTTTAGTTTTATTACCGCACTTATTCTTCGTCTCTTCATTTGCAGTCATTCCTAAAGAACAAAATAACAATCATTTAATATGTAAAGTCTGGGTTTATACTTAGTTATTTATTATATTTAAAATTTGTTTTAGATGTAATTGTAAATTTTTATTATTCATTTAATTATAGTTGATTTTACTATCATTTTTTTATAAAAGTGCTATAATAGGAAAAGTTAAAAATGATATTCCCGAAAGGATGCACAATGTGTAGATGCCTTGTAACCGGAATTGAATGGGGGAAAAGAAATGGAAAAAATTTTATTTACATCGGAATCCGTAACAGAAGGACATCCCGATAAAGTCGCAGACCAAATTAGTGATGGTATTTTAGATGCCATTCTTGCTCAAGATCCAACAGCTCGTGTAGCCTGTGAGACAGTAGTAAACACTGGTTTAGTTGTTTTAGTAGGAGAAATCACTACAAGTGCGGTTGTTGATTACCAACAAGTTACTCGTGATACGATTCGTAAAATTGGATACACTGACCGCAAGTATGGATATGATGCTGATGCAGTTGCGGTGATGGTTTCTTTAGACAAGCAATCACCAGATATTGCAATGGGTGTTGACGATGCATTAGAAACTCGTGGACAATCTGAAGAGTTTGGAGCAGGGGACCAAGGATTAATGTTTGGTTATGCTACAAACGAAACGGAATCATTTATGCCACTGCCAATTGATTTAAGTCATAAATTAGCATACCAATTAGCAAAAGTTCGTAAAGAGAAACAGTTAGACTACTTAGGTCCGGATGGAAAAGTTCAAGTAACAATTGAATATACTCCAGAACATAAAGTAAAACGTATTGATACAATTGTTGTAAGTACACAACATGATGAAAAAATTTCTCAAGAGCAAATCAGAAAAGACGTACTTGAGTATGTTGTAAAACCAGTTGTACCAGCTGAATTACTTGACGATGAAACTCGTTACTTTATTAACCCAACTGGTAAATTCGTTATCGGTGGACCTGTTGGAGACTCAGGATTAACTGGACGTAAAATTATTGTGGATACTTACGGTGGTTATGCACGTCATGGTGGTGGAGCTTTCTCTGGTAAAGATTCTACAAAGGTAGATCGTTCTGCAAGCTATGCAGCACGTTATATCGCAAAAAATGTTGTTGCAGCAGGACTTGCTGATAAATGCGAAATTCAATTAGCGTATGCGATTGGAGTAGCACAACCAGTTTCGATTGCTGTAGATACATTTGGAACTAACCACGTACCAGAAGATAAAATCATTGAAGTCATTCGTAAAGAGTTCCGTTTAACTCCAAAAGGAATTATTGAAACACTAAACTTACGTAGACCTATCTATCAACAAACAGCTGCTTATGGTCATTTTGGTAGAACAGATATTGAACTTCCATGGGAACAACTGAATAAAGTAGAAGAGTTAAAAGCTTATTTTGCTTAAACGATCATGAAGAAAGCCAACCTCAATGAGGTTGGCTTTTAGTTTAAAGTAGAAAATTATCATATATGATAATTTTCTACTTTTTTTCTATGACATAACAAATCGGAGGGCAGTTGATCTGATTGATGAATTGATATTTTAACACGGACCATTCGTTTTGTGGGAGAGCTGAAATGAGTTCTTCTACTGCATCCTTTTCTTCTAACCCACCCTCATGACCGTAGTAGGAAACGATGATTATTTTTCCATTTTTCTCTAATCGTTCAAGCAAAATTTGGATGGCTCCCTGAGTAGAAGAGGGAATAGTGATGATTTTTTTATCACTTCCAGGCAAATAACCAAGATTAAAAATTGCTAATCTAACACGCTCGTCTAGTTCTAAATAGTTTGAAATATTCGCGTGGGAGTCTAAAATACAGGTCACTTTTGGGGCTAAGTCATACTTTTGTAATAATTGTCTTGTTTGTAAAATAGCTGTTTCTTGAATATCAAAAGATAAAATTTTTGAAGTCGAATCTATATGTTGTGCCAGAAAAAGAGTGTCATGTCCATTTCCTGCGGTTGCGTCGATAAATAGTCCATTTTCTAATTTTGCTGAAAGTATCATTTCGTGGCTAAAATGTTGAGCGTTCTTCAAAATAAACACCTCTTAAGTAAAATTTTACAATTTGTTACATAATTTTTACGGATATTAAGAGTATACGACGTTTTGCGTGTTCGCGCAACGTTCCCCTACACATTCAATTTTATCCTACTATAATGGATTACGAATTAGTTTTTAGATGGAGGATAAAAGGATGACAGAAACGAAACACGAAAGATATTTACGATTAAAAAAAGAAAAACAAATGAAGGCTTTAAAAGCTGCAAATAAAAATTTACAAAAGACAGTTGCTGTCGTTGGAGCAACTACGGTAGCAGGTTTAGCATTAGCGCCAAAATCTCATGCATATACTGTACCTACGAATCAAGTACAAACTCCAGCGCAACGTTTTTTAAATAAGATTATTCCTGCAGCTCAACAAGCTACAGAAGGTAAAGATGTCTATACTTCAGTAATGATCGCACAGGCAGCTCTAGAATCTGCATGGGGAACAAGTGCATTAGCTTCTGAACCAAACCATAACTTATTTGGTGTAAAAGGGAACTATAATGGTCAATCTGTCAATATGTATACTTTAGAAGATGCCGGAGCGCAAAACTACTACGGTATTCATGATAACTTTAGAAAATATCCATCATATAAAGAATCGATGGATGATTATGTAGATAAAATTGTTAATGGGATTAAAGGGGCTCCAATGTTTTATTCTGGAGCATGGAAGAGCCGTACAAATAGCTATCAAGATGCTACACGTTATTTAACGGGTCGTTATGCAACGGACACTGCGTATTATGATAAATTAAATCGTATTATTGAACAATTTGGATTGACAAAATATGATAATGGAACCGCAACTGCTATCGCAGCGTCAATTGAAGAGAAATCTTCAATTGGAGGACAATATACAGTAAAAGCAGGTGATACCTTATACGGTATCAGCCGTAAATCAGGTGTTAGTGTCAATCAATTATTGTCTTTAAATGGATTATCATTATCTTCAGTGATTCGTCCAGGACAATCTTTATCTTTAGGAAATAATACAAAACAAACTACTAATACAGTAGTATCAACTCCTGTAAATACTACATCTGTTTCAAAAGCAAATGGTACTTATACCGTAAAAGCTGGCGATACTCTCTATGGAATTAGTCGTAAATTCGGGATGAGCTTATCTCAATTAATTTCATCCAATGGAATTTCTACATCAAGTATCATTCGTCCAGGACAAACATTACGTGTAGTTGGTGGTGAAGCTTCTGCTACAGTAGTTAGAACTTCTACTTCTACAGCTCGTACAAGCGGTGGAAACTATGTTGTCCAATCGGGAGACACTTTATACAGTATCGCTCGTCGTTCAGGAATGAGTTTAAATTCATTATTAACGTTAAATAGTTTATCTCAATCATCTATCATTTATCCTGGTCAAAGTTTAACAGTGAGTCAATCAGAAGGGAACTTCTCAACTCCAGTAAGTACTAAAACAAATAACACTTCTTCAGTAGTATCAACTTCAGGGACTTATACTGTAAAAGCAGGGGATACATTATATAGTATTGCTCGTCGTTCAGGTGTTAGCTTGAATTCGTTATTATCATTAAATGGACTATCTCAATCTTCAGTAATCCGTCCTGGTCAAACACTAAACGTTTCAGGGTCTTCAAATACAACAGTTGCTACTCCAGTAAGTTCTAATAGTCAAGCTACTTCAACTTCTGGAACCTATACTGTAAAAGCAGGAGATACTTTATATCGTATTGCTCATAATCATGGAATTTCATTAAGAACATTACTTTCAGTGAATGGATTATCAGAAACTAGTACAATTCGTCCAGGTCAACAATTAGTAGTGTCGGGTTCAGCACAAGCAACTACTTCATATTCATCAACACAAACCGTTTCATCAGGCTCTCAAACTCATACAGTTAAAGCAGGAGAAGGGTTATGGCGTATTGCGAGAACTTACGGACTTTCGTTAGAACAATTAAAAGCTTTAAACGGCTTAACTTCAAATGTTATCCGAGTTGGTCAAGTGTTGAAAGTTTCAAAATAATCTGCTAGAATAATACTCACAAAAGCAGATAGAGGAATAGTAAGTTTCTTTGAAAGTTGTAGAGAGTGCATGGTTGGTGAAAATGCATCAATTCGATAAACTGAACTCGCCTTTTTAGCCGAACTCTGAAAGATTAGTAAGAGTTTCCGCCTCGCCAGCGTTACAGGTAAGAAGAGTAAAATAATTAGGTGGTAACACGTATTGCGTCCTATCTGTCAATGACAGGTGGGGCGCTTTTAATTTTGAAAGGAGTGAATCAGATGACATTTAATCATCTAGAAATCGAGCCCAAATGGCAAAAATATTGGAAAGAACATCATACATTCAAAACAACAGAAGATCCTTCTAAGAAAAACTTTTACGCATTAGATATGTTCCCGTATCCATCAGGACAAGGACTTCACGTAGGTCACCCAGAAGGCTATACAGCAACTGATGCCATTTCTCGTATGAAACGTGCACAAGGGTACAATGTTCTCCATCCAATGGGATGGGATGCGTTTGGACTTCCTGCAGAGCAATATGCTCTGGATACAGGAAATGATCCGGCAGAATTCACGAAAGTAAACGTAGCAAACTTCAAACGTCAAATTAATGAATTAGGATTTAGTTATGATTGGGACCGTGAAATTAACACAACGGATCCAGAGTACTATAAATGGACACAATGGATTTTCACTAAATTAGTGGAAATGGGACTTGCATATGAAGCTGAAATTCCAGTGAACTGGTGTCCAGCGCTTGGAACAGTACTTGCTAACGAAGAAGTTATCGATGGTAAGAGTGAACGTGGAGGACATCCAGTTTACCGTAAACCAATGAAACAATGGATGCTTAAAATTACTGCTTATGCAGACCGCCTATTAGAAGATTTGGATGAGTTGGATTGGCCTGAAAGCATCAAAGACATGCAAAGAAACTGGATTGGTCGTTCAGAAGGGGCTCAAGTTCGTTTCAATGTAAAAGGAACAGATGAAAGCTTCGAAGTCTTCACAACACGTCCAGATACATTATTTGGAGCGACTTACAATGTATTAGCTCCAGAACATGAATTAGTTCAAAAGATTGTCACTCCTGAACAAAAAGAAGCAGTGGATGCTTATATTGCAGCCGTTTCTACAAAATCAGACTTAGAACGGACAGAACTTTCTAAAGAAAAAACAGGAGTATTTACTGGTGCGTACGCAATTAACCCAGTAAACGGAAAAGAAATTCCAATCTGGATTGCAGACTATGTATTAAGTACATATGGTACAGGTGCGATTATGGCCGTTCCAGCGCATGATGAACGCGACTACGAATTTGCTAAAGTTTTTGGCTTAGACATTATTCCTGTCATCGAAGGTGGAAACGTTGAAGAAGAAGCATACACTGGTGATGGTGTACATATTCATTCAGAATTCCTAGATGGATTAAACAAAGCTGACGCAATTGCAAAAATGAATGAATGGTTAAAAGAACATGGCGTAGGGGCTGCAAAAGTAAGCTATCGTCTACGTGACTGGTTATTCTCTCGTCAACGTTACTGGGGTGAACCAATTCCAGTCATCCATTGGGAAGATGGTACGATGACAACTGTTCCAGAATCTGAACTGCCATTAGTGTTACCAAAAACAGATAAAATTCGTCCTAGTGGTACAGGCGAATCACCACTTGCAGCCATTGAAGACTGGCTCTATGTAACGGACCCTGCAACAGGTAAGAAAGGTCGTCGTGAAACAAATACAATGCCACAATGGGCAGGAAGCTCATGGTACTTTGTACGTTACATAGATCCTCATAATAAAGAAAAAATTGTAGATCCAGAGAAGGTAAAACAATGGTTACCAGTTGATTTATATATCGGTGGTGCAGAGCATGCCGTTCTTCACTTACTATATGCTCGTTTCTGGTATAAAGTGTTATACGATTTAGGTGTTGTTCCAAACAAAGAACCATTCCAAAAATTATTTAACCAAGGAATGATTCTTGGTGAAGGTAACGAAAAAATGTCTAAATCTAAAGGGAATGTTGTAAACCCTGATGATGTTGTTCGCGAATATGGTGCGGATACATTACGTGTCTATGAAATGTTCATGGGACCACTGGATGCATCGATTGCTTGGAGTGAAAAAGGACTTGAAGGTAGCCGTAAGTTCCTAGACCGATTCTGGAGATTGATGATTGATGATAATGGCAAGATGCGTGACCGTATCACAAAACTAAATGATGGCAAATTGGATAAAGTGTACCATCAAACAGTGAAGAAAGTAACAGAAGACTTTGAAGAGTTGCATTTCAATACGGCAATCTCTCAAATGATGATTTTCGTAAACGAGGCGTATAAAGCAGATGCATTACCATTCGACTACATGAAAGGTCTTGTACAATTGATTGCGCCATTAGCACCGCATATGGCTGAAGAAATTTGGAGTAAATTCGGATTTACAGAATCAATCAGTTATGAACCATGGCCAACTTACGATGAATCTAAATTAGTCGAAGACGAAGTTGAAGTGATTTTCCAAGTAAATGGAAAAATAAAAGCACGTGTAATGGTTCCAACAGATGCAGATGCTACAGCTCTTGAAGGACTTGCTAAAGAACATGATTCAGTAAAATCTGCAATTGAAGGAAAAACAATCCGTAAAGTAATTGCCGTTCCAGGACGTTTAGTAAACATCGTTGCAAACTAATGGAGCTTGAAAGGATAGTAGAATGATTTATTTTGATAATGCAGCAACAACGAAAATTTATGATGATGCATTAACGAGCTATGTTCAAGTCAGTCAGAAGTTTTTTGGAAACCCATCGAGCTTACACCAATTAGGAGTCGATGCCCATCAAGTATTGACCAAAGCAAGAGTACAAGTGGCAAGTTTATTATCAGTTCAACCTGAGGAGATTTTCTTTACCTCAGGAGGGACTGAATCCAATAACTGGGCTATTAAAGGAACTGCTCTTGAGAAGTCTGTATTTGGGAAACATATCATTACGACAAAGATTGAACATCCGTCAGTCATTCAAACGTGTAAGCAACTTGAACGCTTTGGGTTTGAAGTGACTTATTTAGATGCCGATTCAAAAGGAATTGTAAATGTAGAGCAATTAAAAGAGAGTCTTCGCAAAGATACGATTCTAGTGAGTGTAATGGCTGTCAATAATGAAGTCGGAGCAGTTCAACCGATTGCTGAGATTGCTAAAGTACTAGAGGAATATCCATCGATTCATTTTCATGTGGATGCTGTTCAAGCAGTAGAACGCGCAAGTCAGCTGCTAGCCATTGAACGCATAGATTTATTAAGTCTATCTGCGCATAAATTCCATGGACCACGAGGCGTTGGAATTATGTATAAGAAATTTGGACGTAAGATTCAAGCGCTCTTAACAGGTGGTGGACAAGAAAAAGGGGAACGTAGTACGACAGAAAACCTTCCAGGGATTGTGGCCACAACAAAAGCACTGAGAATGGCTATAGAAGAAAAGTCTGTTACGGGTGAACTTCGTAGCCAACTATGGAAAGAGCTTGTTACAAAACCTGAAATCCGCATCTTCTCACCTGAAGATGGAGCGTCACACGTGTTGTGCTTTGCCATTAAAGGTGTTCGTGGAGAAGTAGTTGTCCATGCTTTTGAAAATCATGGCATTTATATTTCTACGACTTCTGCTTGTTCAAGTAAAAAAGCAGATTCATCAAGTACACTTTATGCGATGGATGTGCCAACTGAATGGGCAACAGGAGCCGTTCGTGTAAGCTTCTCAAACGATAATACAACAGAAGAAGTAGAACAGTTTGTTGATGTTCTTCATCAGTTATTGAAACAATTTTCGTTTTTAAAATAAAAGGAGGAAACCTTTGAAAACTAGAATTTTGATTCGCTATGGTGAACTTTCTACAAAGGGTAGAAACAAGAAGATGTTCACTCAAAAATTAGCGTCAAATATAAAGAAAGCCCTAGTAGATTTTCCTCAGGTAAAGGTGATTCCTGATTATGACTTTATGTATTTAGATTTACATGAAGCGCCTGAAGAAGCTGTTATCGAAAAGGTAAAACCAATTTTTGGGATTCAATCAATTTCGCCAGTCTATATTATCGAAAAAGATATGGAAGTGGCCAAAAGAGTGGTTCTTGACTTATTGAGTCAAGAAGATCTTGAAGGTAAGACGTTTAAAATTATGACAAAACGCTCGGATCACACATTCGAGATGGATACAAACCAAATCAATCTGTTCTTAGGAGATGCTGTTCTTGAAGCATTTCCAGATATCAAAGTTCAATTAAAACAACCAGATATTACAGTTCGTATCGATGTGCGCCGTGAACACTTAATGGTGAGTCTTAAGACCATCCCAGGGGCAGGCGGACTTCCTGTTGGAACAAGTGGTCGAGTGATGCTCATGTTATCTGGCGGGATTGATTCTCCAGTAGCAGGGTATCTTGCGATGAAACGTGGGATGGAGATTCAATGCGTTCACTTTGCAAGCCCACCATATACGAGTCCTCAAGCGCTTGAGAAAACAAAACTTTTAGCTGCAAAAATCGCTCGTTTTGGAGGAAGTATTCAATTCCTTACGGTACCATTTTCTAGAATTCAAGAGGAAATTAAGAAGAGTGTACCAGAAGCTTATTTAATGACGATTATGCGTCGCTTCATGCTTCGTATTACGGATCAACTTAGAGAAAACGCACGTGCACTTGCAATTGCTAATGGGGAATCAGTAGGGCAAGTAGCTTCTCAAACTTTAGATAGCATGCTGGCGATTAATGACGTGACTAACACACCAATAATTCGTCCGGTGGCTACAATGGATAAACTCGATATTATCAAAGTTGCTGAAGAAATTGATACTTTTGAATTATCGATTCAACCATTTGAAGACTGCTGTACGGTGTTTGCTCCACCAAGTCCAAAGACAAAACCAAAACTCGAAAAGGCACGTCAATATGAAGCGCGTCTTAATGTTGAAGGGTTAATTAAAGAAGCTGTTGATGGGACAGTGATTGAAGAAATTACTGCAAACTATACAACTCCAGTTGAAACTACAAGTCAAGAAATTGATGATTTATTTTAAAATAAAAAGAAGCGACGCTATTCCACAGGGAGTAGCATCGCTTCTTTTGGTTTATTGGAAGTATTCTTTAAGTGCGTTTGCAATACTTTTTGCGATATTTTCTTGATATTCTTGAGAAGAAATCACTTTATTATCACCTTGATTGTTTAAGTATCCAAGTTCTAGAAGAATAGACGGACGAGCATTATCTCTTAATACCATGAAGTTTTGGAATCTGCTTCCTTGGTTTTTAAGAGGTAAGTTACGTGATAAATACTTATTGATGGTTTGACTGAGATTTTCACTTTTATCGCTATAATAATAGGTTGTAGTTCCACTAGCGCTATCGACTTCCGCAGAATCAAAGTGAATACTGATAAATGCATTGGCATTATTTTTATTACTAATTTCAGCACGATCTGCTAAGGAAACGGAACTATCGTCAGTTCTAGTTAAAATAACTTTTGCGCCTAACGCTTCTAATTCCTTCTTAACTAAGAAAGCAGTTGAAAGTGTGTGATCAGCTTCATGTTTTTCACTAAAGTTTACTACAGCACCAGGATCATCTCCGCCGTGACCAGGGTCAATGACAATAGTTGCATTTTTAATTCCTTGTGGGAGGGCGTCATCTGTTTCTATCCCTGCGAAGTTTGCGGTGACTAACCAATATGGTATATATCCATATTTTCCATTGCCTACTGAAACTTTGTAGAAATCTCCTTCTCTATCTTCATATGCAAATTGAGTTCCTTTATCTACCGTTCCAATTAAATCTGAAGTGATAGATGATTGAGAGTAGATTGGAGTTTCTTTTAGCTTCGTTACAAACATTTTATTGGAATCAATAGTCGTTGGAAGCCCAGCTTGTTTGTTTAATATTTCTTGTATTAATTCAATGGTATAGTTCGAAGAATCGCTATCTACATATCCTTCAGTTTCTTTATAGCGGATTTTTAAAGTTTTATCGGAAACATCTTCAAGAAGATAAAAAATCTCACCATCTGGGATTGTCCCAATTTCTTTAGTGTTTTTTTCGGCAGTTTGATAAATCTTCAAACCTCCATTTGCATAACCTTTCATTAATGTTGTTAGTAAGATATGATCATTTTCTTCCACGTAGCCAACTTGTTCATTATACTGAACTTGAATCCATCCGTTGTCTAGTTTGTGTAGGGATAATAAATATTGTCCTTGAGAGATTTCACCCATTGGGATTGACTCTGAATCCATTTTTTGATAAACCTGTACATTCGAAGAACCAGTATTTACAGCAAATTGAACAATTTTATTTTTTACTCTAGAAGACGTCTGAGTGGCAGAGTTTGTATTTGAATTATCTACAACTGTTTGACGGGTATTGTTCTCATTTGTTGAAGCAGATTTTTCACTGACTAATGGATAGGCAATTATCCAAAATGTTAATAATATAAAAATGAAAGCTATGAATTGTTGTGTATTTTTCTTTTTAAATAGATGCAATAATGAATCCATAGAGACTCCTTTAAAATTAAGTATTTCTAATTCATTATACCAATAAAACCCTTATTTGTGTATAAAAAGTTGCTTTGAACTTGATTGTAGTAGAATTTATTAGGTACAATAAAAAAGAATAAGAGCAAATTGGAGGTTTGACATGTTAATTGGATCTCATGTTTCAATGAGTGGTAAAGAAATGCTATTAGGGTCAGCTAAAGAAGCCTATAGTTACGGGGCAAATGTTATGATGGTGTATACGGGAGCTCCTCAAAATACCAGAAGAAAACCGATAGAAGAATTAAACGCTGAAATAGGCAAGAAATTTATGGCTGAAAATGGAATCAAGGAAGTGGTCGTTCACGCTCCATATATTATTAACTTAGCCAATACTACAAAAGAAGGATATATTGATTTTGCAATTGATTTTTTAAAAGAAGAATTGAGACGTGCTGAAGCAGTCGGTGCTACACAAGTTGTTTTACATCCAGGTTCTCATGTAGGAGCGGGTGTTGATGTTGGATTGAATCAAATCATCTATGGACTAAACCAAGTAATTACAAAAGATCAAACAGTTCAAATCGCCTTAGAAACAATGGCTGGAAAAGGAACGGAGTTAGCTCGTACGTTTGAAGAACTAGCGCGTATTATTGATGGCGTGACGTATAATGAACACTTATCGGTTACATTTGATACTTGTCATGTTCATGATGCTGGATACGATATAAAAAACGATTTATCGGGAGTATTGACACAGTTCGATAAAACGGTAGGACTTGATCGCATTAAAGTTCTTCATATCAACGATTCTAAAAATCCTGTGGGTGCTCATAAAGATAGGCATGAAAATTTTGGATTTGGAGAAATTGGGTTTGATGCGTTAATGAATGTTATTCAAGTCCCAGAATTTAAAAATCTCCCTAAAATTCTTGAAACTCCATGGATTAAAGTGGAAGATAAAGTTCAGATTGCGCCTTACAAGAAAGAGATTGAAATGATTCGTTCTGGTAAATTCGATTCACATTGGATCGAAGAGTTATTAAATCAAGAAAGAAGGAAGTAATATGCATTCACACGATCATTGCTGTGGACACGACCACTGTAAGCATCATCATAACCACTCACATAATCATGTTGAAGAAGCATTAGAGATTCTAAAAGAAGCGGGCTACAAGCACACGAATAAACGCCAACGATTGGTTGAAATTTTAAATGATGCGAATCGCTACTTGTCAGCAAAGCAAGTACAAGAGTTAGTTGCACCTGAATTCCCGCAATTAAGTTATGATACAATTTATCGTAATTTATATACCTTTGTACAATTAAATATTTTAGAAGAAACAGAATTAAATGGTGAGAAATTATTTAGATTCCGTTGCCAAACACATGGGCATCATCATCATTTCATTTGTGAAAAGTGTGGTAGTACAAAAGAAATAGATATGTGCCCAATGGACTTCTTCCAAGATCAATTAGAAGGTTGTGAAATTCACTCTCATCGATTCGAGATTTTTGGACTTTGCGAAAAATGCGCAACTAAAGCATAAATTAAGGTTTTCCTAAAAAAGTTCATTGGCAGTAGAGAAGTTGATTGACATTTTAGTAAACCTTTCCTATAATAAAAAAAGGACATTTCGTTTGTTTGGTTATTCTATTCAAAAGAAAACAGTTACTTTTAAATGCTCGGAGGGAGGGAATAGGATATGTCAAAAACAGTTGTTCGTAAAAACGAATCACTTGATGATGCTCTTCGTCGCTTCAAACGTACTGTTTCTAAAACCGGAACTTTACAAGAGGCTCGCAAACGTGAGTTTTATGAAAAACCAAGTGTAAGACGTAAGAAAAAATCAGAGGCAGCTCGTAAACGCAAGTTCTAGTCAACTCTGTGTATCATATGACTATGTCAGGCTGGGGCTATAGGTCCCAGTCTTTTTTTATCAATCAAACGAAATATAAGAATGGAGAGAGAACAATGTCATTAAAAGAAACGATTAACAACGATATTAAAACAGCAATGAAAGCAAAAGATAAAGAAACTTTAGCCGTTTTGCGTATGATTAAAACAGCAATTCAAGCGGCTGAAATTGATAAAAAATCCGAGCTAACACCTGAAGAAGAATTAACGATTCTGTCTCGTGAAGCTAAACAACGCCGTGATTCAATTGTTGAATTTGAAAAAGCAAATCGACCAGAACTAGTTGAAAAAACACAAGGTGAATTAGTAATTGTTGAAAAGTACTTACCAGCACAACTTTCTTTAGAAGAAGTACAAGTAAAAATTGCTGAAATTGCTGAGCAAGTAGGAGCTACTACTCAAAAAGAATTTGGTAAATTAATGGGAGCAGTGATGCAAGCTCTTAAAGGTCAAGCAGACGGTAATGTCATTAAAGAACAAGTAAAAGCACACTTAAATAAATAAGTGTGGATTGGAGGATAACTGATTGGAAAATGAAACCGTAAAAGCAAGTGTTGAATTAAGCGATAATCCTCAATTAATTCAATTATTTGGTTCTCAAGATCAGAATATTCGTTTTATTGGAGATTCATTCCAAGTACAAATTACTCATCGTGGGGAGCAACTCTTTATCACTGGCGAAGAAGAGGTTACTACTCAAGTTAAAGAACTACTAAATCAACTTCAAGACTTAATTGCACGTGGAATTAGTATTTCTAAAACAGATATCATTACCGCGGTAAAGATGGCAAAACGCGGTACTTTGGATTACTTTGTTAATTTGTATAACGAAGAAATTGGACGTACATTTGCAGGGAAAGCGATTCGTGCTAAAACATATGGTCAACAGCAATATATTCATGCCATAAAGAAGACTGATGTAGTCTTTGGCATTGGACCTGCCGGAACGGGTAAAACGTTTGTAGCTGTTGTGATGGCTGTACAAGCATTGAAGAAAGGCGAAGTGAAGAAAATTATCTTGACTCGTCCAGCTGTTGAAGCCGGTGAAAATTTAGGTTTCCTACCAGGAGACTTAAAAGAAAAAGTAGATCCATATTTACGTCCGTTATATGATGCTCTTTATACCGTATACGGTATGGAACATACGAATCGACTCTTAGAACGAGGAGTCATTGAAGTGGCGCCGTTAGCGTATATGCGTGGGCGTACTCTAGAAGATTCATTTATCATTTTAGATGAAGCTCAAAATACAACTAGAGCTCAAATGAAAATGTTCTTAACTCGTTTAGGTTTTGGTTCAAAAATGATTGTTAATGGAGATAAGTCTCAAATTGACTTACCAAAAGGACATCAAGCCAGTGGTCTTTTAGATGCTGAACGCAAGCTGAAAGGTATCAATGGAATTGCGTTTGTGGAATTTGATGCAGGAGACGTTGTACGTCATCCAATCGTATCTGAAATTATTAATGCATATTCAGCACCAACGGAAACTGAAAGGGAACGAGGTGAAGAAAGTGAGACAAAAGCTCCGTAAGTTTCAAGAGACTTTAGGAATGCTCTATCTACCTGCTTTATTAGGATTGACATTTTTAGTGTTACTCATTTTAGGGTGGAGTAATGTACAACCAACTTCTTATTCGTTAGAATTAAATCAAGTTGCTAAAGAAACAATTCGTTCTCCAAGAACAATTGAGGATAAAGAGCAAACCGCAAAAAATCAACAAATGGCAATGGATGGTGTTGGAGATATTTATGTTTTTGACCAAACCAAACAACAACAACAAATTGATAAAGTAAAGCAGTTTTTCCAAGCGATTAAAACGGTTGCAGCCAAATCTTCAAGCGAAATATTTGGGGTAGATTCAACTACCACAACTACTGGAGAAACATCTACAAAAGTAGCTACAATTCAAGACCGCCTAAGCTATTTTAAGAAAAGTTTAGATGGGGAAAATAAAGCCATTCGAGATTTTGCTTTATATATTAAAGACAGTGTTATTGTACAACTTCTGTCCGCTAGTTCTGAAAAATTAGATAGCTATGAGAAAGCTGTAGAAGATGCAACGAAGGAACAAATGGCTTCTTCTATTACAGATTCTAATTTGTTGCAAGCGCAAGAAGCTGCAAAGAAATCTTTGTTTAATGGTGGATTCTCTGATTCAGAACGTGAATTATTAGGACAGTTGTTAACCAATAGCATTGTTGCTAATAATGTAGTGGATAAAGATGCAACCAACAGTGCAAAAGAGAATGCGAAACAAAGCGTCTCAACCGTTAGAATTCTTCAAGGTCAAGTGCTTATCCAAGAAGGGCATATTATTACTCAAGAAGATTTACGTATTCTTGAATTACTCGGTATCAATGGGACAACAAACAATTATCATCAACTCTATAGTTACTTGATTTTCCTTGGAATCTTTATCGTTAGTCTACTAGTATTCTCGCTTCGATATAAAGTGGGAGTTTCAAGTAAAGACTGGGATACCCGTTTGAATGAATTAACAGTATTTAGTTTTGTTTTTTCAATGGGCGCTGTACTGTTGAAAATTTTATCGTTCTTGCAAAATAGAGGGATTGATTACATTGGTGTTGCTTTTCCAATTGCTGGATTAATCTATCTTATTTATAAATTAACCTCAAAATTTTTCTTCACAATTATTGCGATGTTGGTTTATCCGATTTTAGTCTGGTTTATGTTTGGTAGTGACAATATCAATACTGAAATAGCATTAACAACTGTTTATTTTTCTCTTGCAGCTTGGTTAGGAGTTGTTCAAGAAGTTTATTGGAAAAACTTATCTTGGTTTAAACAATTACTTTTACAAATTCTAATTCCTGTTTCGTTAATGATTCCATTTGTATTTTTTAGTAATTATGAACTAGTTTCTACTCAATCTGGTTGGTTATTTGCATTTGCTGCGATTAGTGGATTTTTATCGTATATAATTCCAGTAATTTTAATGCCATATCTAACTTACCTTTTTGAGGATAGTTCAGTCCTTTTATGGGCAGAGTTATCCAATCCAAATCAACCTCTGTTAAAAGATTTAATTACAAAAGCTCCTGGGACTTATCATCACAGTCTAATGGTGGCTAATATTTCAGCTAACTGTGTAGAGGCAATTGGAGGAGATTCTCAATTAGCACGAGTAGCAAGCTATTATCATGATATTGGAAAAACAGAGCACCCGTTCTTCTTTATTGAAAACTTGCCTGCTCATATGGAAAGTCCGCATAAAATGATTGGACCTTATGAATCAAAAGAAATCATTTTTGATCATGTTCGTAAAGGAGTAGAAATCTTAAAAGAACATCAATTGCCAAAATCAGTAATTGATATTTGTGCAGAACATCATGGAACTACTTTGATGAAATATTTTTATGCAGAAGCTCTAAAAGAAAATCCGGATGCGATTGAAGAAGATTTCAGATATCCTGGTCCAAAACCTCAGACCAAAGAATCGGCAGTCATTAATATTGTAGATAGTGCAGAGGCTGCAACACGAGCGATGAAAGAGCCTACTTTAGAAAAAGTTCAGAATTTGGTTCATTCTATCATTATGAATCGCTTGGAAGATGGTCAGTTTGTAGAATGTGATATTACGATGAAAGAGTTGTCCATTATAGAAAAAAATATTGTGGCTTCTCTTAACGGAACATTCCATTCGCGAATAGAGTATCCAAAAATTGTAAAAAAACCCTAGTTAAGAGTTAGTATCCTTTCCTTTAAGATTGTTTAATGAACAATTTTTTGGGAAAGGATCATTTTTTATTTAATGTTTAGTTCAACATTCGTCAAAGTTCCAATAATGTAGGGAGTTTGTTAAAATAATAGTGACATGAATAAAGGAGATTTTAAAATGATTATTGAAATTATTGATGAAACAGAAGTAGTTCCAGAAAGTCATCAAGAACTGGTTCATAAGGTGGTATCTTTTGCAGCAGATTTTCTAAAAATACCTCAAACAAAAGAATGTAGTATTTCTTTCGTATCTAGTGAACGGATTCGAGAAATCAATCGTGATTTCAGAAATATCGATAAAGTAACGGATGTTATCAGTTTTGCATTGGATGATGACGATGATGATTTTGCAAGCATGCAGTCAATTATGGAGGAAGATGATAGTTTCGTGACTTCAATTGGAGATATTGTCATCTCTTTAGACCGTGCAAAAGAACAAGCAGAAGATTATGGTCATTCGCTTGAAAGAGAACTTGGATTTTTAGCACTTCACGGATTTTTACATTTAAATGGCTATGACCATCAAACTGAAGAAGAGGAAGCTGAAATGACAGGATTGCAACAAGAAATCTTAGAAGCTTATGGGTTAACTAGAAATGACGGATAGACAAACAGAAAAAAATTCAACCTTTTTGACTTCTATGAAATATGCACTACACGGAATCAAAACAGTTATTCATGAAGAAAGGAATATGAAAGCGCATTTGTCCATGGCAGCGTTGGCCATATTGATAAGTTTCATTTCAGGATTAACTGCACTCGAATGGTGTTTTATATTACTTTGTATATTTTTAGTATTAGTCATGGAGATATTAAACACAGTTGTTGAAAATTTGGTAGATTTATTAGTGAAAAAGGAATATCATATTGAAGCTAAAAAGGCAAAAGATATTGCAGCGGGTGGAGTATTGTTAAGCGCAGGTTTTACAGTAGTTATTGCGATGATTATAATTTTGCCAAAATGGATTCATTTTTAAGGAGAGAGTATGACAAAATCATTTAAATCAGGATTTGTAGCGATTGTGGGGCGACCTAACGTCGGCAAATCAACATTTATGAACTATGTGTTAGGTCAGAAGATTGCCATTATGTCTGATAAAGCACAAACTACAAGAAACAAAATTCAAGGAGTCTATACGAAAGATAACGCTCAGATTGTTTTTTTAGATACGCCTGGAATTCATAAACCAAAACATGAGCTCGGTGAATTCATGGTGAAGAGTGCCTATTCTGCTTTAAAAGAAGTGGATGCAGTCTTATTTATGGTCAATGTCAGTGAAAAACGTGGACCAGGAGACGACTTCATTATTGAAAAACTAAAAGGGATTAAGACACCGATTTTCTTAGTGTTGAATAAAATCGATTTAGTAACGCCAGAAGTATTATTAGAACGTGTCGAAAGTTATAAAGACGCACTTGACTTCGCGGGAGTTTTTCCAATTTCAGTATTACAAGGAAATAATGTGAATGAGTTAATGGAAGCACTTATTAACGCACTTCCGGAAGGTCCACAATATTATCCAGCAGATCAAATCACTGACCATCCTGAATACTTTGTGGTTTCTGAATTGATTCGTGAGAAGATTCTACAGTTAACGCAGGAAGAAATTCCTCACTCGGTGGCAGTAACAGTGGATAAGATGCAAAAAGATGAATTTGATAAGGTTCATGTCTATGCAAATATCATCGTGGAGCGAAAATCTCAAAAAGGCATCATTATTGGTAAAGGTGGACGTCTCTTAAAAGAAATAGGGACGAGAGCTAGACGCGATATTCAACAATTACTCGGAAATAAGGTTTATCTTGAATTGTGGGTAAAAGTTGAAAAAGACTGGCGTAAACGTAAAAGTAATCTACAAGAATACGGATATAAAGATACAGACTATAGAGATTAGGATGGAATCAAATGGATTATTATCACTATTTTGATGGGATTGTCATAATGAGACAGACGTACCGAGAAAAAGATATGCTCGTAAAAATTTTGACGAGAGATCACGGAAAGTTGATGTTTTTTCTACGAAATGCACAGCAAAGCAATCATCCATTAACGGCTGCTACACAGGTGTTCACAAGAGCGACTTTCCTGGGACATATTCATCAAAATGGGTTTAGTTTTCTAAAGGATAGTCATGATATCAAACCAGCGATCATTGTCTTGAAAGATGTGAAGGCACAAGCAGTTTTAGCTTATTTAACTCAGTTAACAGATGCCGTAATGGATGACCATATAGTGAATAAGACGGTCTTCCAACTGCTGTGGGACTCGATTGAAGCCATTAATAATGAAATCGATGCAGAAATAATTTTGAGGTTCTTTGAAATCAAGATTCTTCGTTATTACGGGATAGATGTGGAGTGGCAACATTGTGTTATTTGTAATAGGGATACGGACTTAGTTGACTTTTCGATTCAAAAGCACGGATGTCTGTGCAAGAATCACTTAGAGGAAGATGAGTACCGCATGCAATTGTCTAGAAAAGCATTGTATGTAGCAAGACAATTAGCCCTTGTAAATTCTCCAAAACAAATTGGTTCTATTCAATTATCGAGTGAAACTACAAGTGAATTAAGACGCCTGTTTGACACCATTATGGAAGAGTATGTCGGTATTCGTTTGAAGAGTAAAAAATTTTTAAATCAGATGGTCGAATGGGAAACGTTAATGAAGAAAAGAGGACAAGAATAAGAGTGGCGTGAAACGCTGTCTTTACTTGACTTTTTAAGCAATTATCGGTACTATAGTGAAAGATTAATAGGACGTTGACGGTGAGATTTTTAATGATAAAATGTCAAAGAGAGTATGGGCTGGTGGAATCCATATCATGGGTCATTAAAAGTGGCGCACTTGAGTCTATCAACAATGAAGCTTGGTTTTAAACCAAGAAATTAGGGTGGAACCGCGATTAGTCGTCCCTATGTATGCTTTTTGTGTACATAGGGACTTTTTTATTTTGTTAAAGGAGGAAGTAGTATGGATTTTACAATGATCATCCCGGCTTCAGAATTCAAAAATTTTCAATTGAAGGTGGTTTCTTTAGCACCGATTAAAGTGACTGTCATCGGTCATGAGGACGAGGTGTTGGAGGAATTTCAAACAAGTGCAAACCATTCAATGTACGGTTTTAAAACAAAAAATGAAGCGATTAAAGAAGTGAAATGTGAAGTGATTCCTGGTGTGATTTATGAATTCTATCCAGTTGTGAATGCACAATAGAAAGGGGAACAATTATGGCAAAAAAATTAAGTGTTCAAGAAATTATTTTAACATTACAAAATTATTGGTCTAATCAAGGGTGCTTGCTTCTTCAAGCATATGATACTGAAAAAGGGGCGGGGACAATGAGTCCTTATACATTCCTTCGTGCGATTGGGCCAGAACCTTGGAATGCAGCTTACGTGGAACCTTCACGTCGTCCTGCAGATGGTCGCTACGGAGAAAACCCAAACCGTTTATTCCAACACCACCAATTCCAAGTGGTGATGAAACCATCTCCTGAAAATATTCAAGAATTATATTTAGGAAGCTTAGAAGCTCTTGGAATTAACCCATTAGAACACGATATTCGTTTCGTAGAAGATAACTGGGAAAACCCATCTCTTGGTTGTGCTGGTTTAGGATGGGAAGTATGGCTCGATGGAATGGAAGTTACCCAATTTACATACTTCCAACAAGTAGGTGGATTAGAATGTCACCCAGTAACGAGCGAAATTACTTATGGCCTAGAACGTCTTGCTTCCTACATTCAAGAAGTAGAGAGTGTTTATGATTTAGTATGGACTGGCGATGTAAAATACGGTGATATCTTCACTCAACCTGAGTATGAACATTCTAAATACGCATTTGAAGAAAGCAATGCTGAGTTGTTAATGCAATTATTCACAGACTTTGAAAAAGAAGCGACTGTATTAATGGAAAAAGGTCTAGTGCACCCAGCCTATGACTATGTTTTAAAATGCTCTCATGCATTTAACTTAATGGATGCTCGCGGAATTATTTCTGCAACAGACCGTGCAGGATTCCTTGGCCGTATTCGTAAGATGGCTCGTACTATTGCGAAAACTTTCGTGGCAGAACGTGAAGCGCTAGGATTCCCATTATTGAAAGAGAAATAAGAGAGTTTGGAGGAGAGAGAATGACACAATCATTATTATTAGAAATCGGTTTAGAAGAATTACCTGCTCAATATGTTCGAACAAGCTCTGAACAATTAGCAAAACGTGTGGAAGACTTCTTCAAAGATGAAAAATTAGCATTTGAATCCGTAGAAGCGTTTGCGACTCCAAGAAGATTGGCAGTTCGTGTCAATGGATTAGTAGAGGAACAAGCAGACCGCGAAGAAATCTTTAAAGGACCATCTCTAGCAATTGCTCAAAAAGACGGTACTTGGACAAAAGCCGCTGAAGGATTTGTTCGTGGAAAAGGATTAACAACAGATGACATTTATGTGGAAGAAGTGAATGGTGTTGAATACATTCATGTAAAACAACATATTGCTGGTAAATCAACAAAAGAAGTAGTTAAAAACTTATCTTCTGTGATTACAGATATGAAATTCCCTGTAACAATGCGTTGGGCAGCTCATACATTTGAATACTTACGTCCAATTCACTGGATTGTGGCTTTATACGGACAGGATGTCATTGAAGAAATCGGTGTATTAGATGTAAAAGCTGGACGCACTTCAAGAGGACATCGTTTCCTAGGAAAAGATGCAACGATTGAAAGCCCAGAAAGCTATGAAAAAGCTTTGGCTGAACAATTTGTGATCGTGAACCAAGATGAACGTAAAGCGCTAGTACGCAATCAAATTCAAGAATTAGCTGCAAAAAATAACTGGATTATTCCAATCGATGAAGACTTATTAGAAGAAGTAAGCTCAATTTTAGAATACCCAACAGCATTTGCGGGTACTTTTGATGAAAAATACTTAGTTGTTCCAGAACCAGTATTAGTCACATCAATGAAAGAACACCAACGTTATTTCGTTGTGTATAACCAAGAAAAACAATTATTACCATTCTTCGTTTCAGTCCGTAACGGTAATGACTACATGATTGAAAATGTCGCAAAAGGAAATCAAAAAGTATTAACAGCTCGTCTAGAAGATGCATTATTCTTCTACGAAGAAGACTTAAAGATTCCAATGACAACATTCTTGAAGAAATTAGAAACATTAAACTTCCATGCCAAGATTGGTTCTATGACAGAGAAAATGGATCGTGTTCAATTACTTGTTGGACGTATAGCTAAAGAATTTGGCTTGATTGATAACGACAAATTCAATTTCCTTTGGGTGGTTGATTGGCCAATGTTTGAATGGTCTGAAGAAGAAGGTCGTTA
>NZ_CALHIF010000064.1 GCF_938030755.1 uncultured Granulicatella sp.
ATTCCAATGTATCGCCGGGTTCAAGGGCAACTAGATCGTATTATGCGTCTCGTGCACGAGAATTTACTAGGTGTTCGTGTGATTCGTGCATTTAACCGCGAAGAAAAAGAAATCCAGTCGTTTAGAGAAGATACCGAAGCGTTGAATCAATCGCAACAAAAGGTGAGTGGACTCTCAGGGGCCATGAACCCTATTACGTTTGTGATTGTGAATGTGGCGCTCATCGTCATTCTTTATGGTGGGTCGATTAAAGTGGATACAGGAACCTTAACGAAAGGGGAAGTCATTGCTTTAACAAACTACATGTCTCAAATCTTAGTGGAGCTCGTGAAGTTCGCAAACCTTGTTGTATTGATGACAAAATCAGTGGCGAGTGCAGAGCGTATCGATACGATTCTATCGATTGAAGCGGATATGGTCGAAGGGACTAAGGAAGTTCATCCTGAAGGTGAAGTGGCGGTGGCGTTTAAAGATGTGACGTTGACGTATCAAGGAGATCAAAACGCAGCGCTAAACCATATCTCCTTTACCGCGTTAAAAGGACAAACCATCGGCGTGATTGGGGGGACCGGTAGCGGGAAATCCTCTCTAGTGAATATGATTCCTCGTTTCTATGATGCGACCGAAGGCAGTGTAGAGGTCTTCGGAGAAAACGTTCGTGACTATCATTTTTCTTCGATTCGTGGAGCGGTCGCAATGGTCTTGCAAAAGGCACAACTCTTCCGTGGAACGATTGCCGATAATGTCCGTTTTGGAAATGCATCTGCTTCAAGTGAAGTGGTAGAACATGCACTAGGAATTGCTCAAGCCAGCGAATTTGTTCAAACGAAAGAAGGCGGACTGGATTATGGCATCGAACAAAATGGACGCAACTTATCTGGTGGACAAAAGCAACGGATGACGATTGCGCGTGCCATTGCCAAACAAGCACCGATTTTAATCCTAGATGACAGTGCTTCGGCATTAGACTTTGCGACCGATGCGAAATTACGTGAGGCGATTAAGAGTCAAACGCCACGACCAACAACCTTTATCGTGTCACAACGAGCGGCTTCTGTGCAGTACGCTGACTTAATTCTTGTCCTCGACGAAGGAAATCTTGTCGGCAAAGGCACGCATGAAGAGCTTTTAGCCAATAATGAGATTTATCAAGAAATTTACTATTCACAATTTCCAAAGGAGGATGAAGCATGAGACAGACAACTCAATGGGAAACGATTCGTAAAGTCCTCCGCTACATCCGTCGCTACCGTATCTATTTCGTAGCGTCCATCCTTTTGGCGAGTGTGAATGTATTCGGAACCTTAATGATTCCAAAATTAGTCGGAGAAGCTGTGGACCAAATGGTGGACACAGGGCAAGTGTTTTACGACGGTCTCTTTTCGATTATTTGGCAAATCGCACTTTTTACTGTGGCTGCTGCAGTTGCACAGTGGTTTATGAACCTCAGCAATAACAAGATGACGTACTCTGTGGTTCGTGACCTTCGTAGAGACGCGCTTGAGAAAATCGAGATATTGCCACTTAGTTATTTAGATATTCATCCAGCCGGAGAAATCGAGAGCCGTATCATTGCGGATGCGGATCAGTTTGCAGACGGCTTATTGATGGGATTCACACAGTTATTCACCGGTGTGATGACGATTTTAGGAACTTTAGTATTTATGCTGAGCGTGAATATGACATTGACTCTTGTAGTAGTCGTGGTGACGCCAGTATCCTTCGTGATGGCTAGTTTTGTCGCGAAGAAATCCTATCATTTCTTTAAACAACAATCGGAAATTCGTGGCGACCAAACGTCCTATATGAATGAGATGATTGAGGGAACACGAGTGGTGACAGCCTTTCAGCAACAAGAAAAAGTCATCGAGGACTTCTCGGTCATTAATAAGAAGTTAACGGATGTATCGCTCAAGGCGATCTTCTTCTCGAGCATCACGAATCCAGCAACGCGCTTTGTCAATAGCATCGTCTACACCAGTGTGGGCGTGTTCGGGGCGTTCTTCGTGATGAGCGGTGGCGTGACGGTTGGGCAACTATCCGCCTTCCTCAGTTACGCGAACCAATATACGAAACCATTCAATGAAATCTCAGGAGTCATTACCGAACTGCAAAATGCGATTGCCTGTGCCAACCGCGTGTTTGAACTGTTGGAACAACCGTCTGAACGTCCAGAGAGAGAAGGTGCTGCGTCTCCTGAAAGCTTTGACGGAGCAGTCGAATTTAGCCATGTGGACTTCTCTTATGTGAAAGGTCAACCGCTGATTGAAGACTTTTCGCTGGATGTCAAACCAGGGCAACGCGTGGCAATTGTCGGTCCAACTGGAAGTGGGAAGACGACGTTGATTAACTTATTGATGCGTTTCTACGAGATTAATGATGGTAAACTATCGATTGATGGCCATTCGATTGAAGATATTACGCGCCATTCCTTGCGAAATGGCTTTGGAATGGTGCTTCAAGAAACGTGGCTTCAAACGGGAACTGTCCGTGAAAACATCACGATGGGAAATCCAACGATTAGCGAAGAAGAGATGATTCGTATCGCTAAACTCTGCCATATTCATGGATTCGTCAGCCGTTTGCCACAAGGATATGATACGGTGATTTCAGATGACGGTGGAGATTTCTCACAAGGGCAAAAACAATTGCTCTGCATCGCGCGTGTCATGATGGGACAACCGAATATGCTGATTTTAGATGAAGCAACGTCTTCCATCGATACACGTACCGAGTTGAAGATTCAAGAAGCCTTTCAACATCTGATGGAAGGACGAACGAGTTTTATTGTAGCGCACCGTTTATCGACGATTCGTACAGCAGATGTGATTCTCGTCTTGAAAGACGGACATGTGATTGAAAAAGGAAATCATGCCAGCTTGATGGAGCAACGTGGATTTTACTACAATCTCTATCAAAGTCAGTGGCAACATTAATCTAAAACTAAAAAGAAGCGTAGACTCTATTAAAAGGGTCTACGCTTCTTTGAATGGCTGAAAGTAGAAAATTATCATATATGATAATTTCAAACGATTATTGATTGAATTCTTCTAAAGCTAGTGACGCTTCTTCCCACTCGGCAAGAAGCGTTTCTTGACGTTCAAGAAGGGCGCCTTCTTCGGTTGAGAGGACAGCGGATTTATCTGGGTCAGAATAGTTTTCTTCCAGCGTCATCGCCTCGTGGACTTGTTCGAGCGCTGTTTCGATATCGTGCATCTCGGTTTCGAGTTGCTCGATACGTCGAGTGATCGTACGGATTTGACGTTGCTCTTCTTTAGAGGCATGGTAGCTGACTTTTGCTTCTGTCATTGGAACGGTTGTTGTTGCTGTAGCACTTTCCGCCTCTTGCAATGCGGCGAGTTCTTCTTTTTCTTGTTTTTTCTCAAGGTAGTAGTCGTAGTCGCCAAGGTAGAGTGTGCTTCCTGTTTCTTCGATTTCAAGAATGGCCGTTGCGACCTTGTTGATAAAGAAACGGTCATGGGATACGAAACAAATCGTACCATCGTAGTCGATAAGAGCGTCTTCCAGCACTTCCTTACTATCGATATCCAAGTGGTTCGTTGGCTCGTCAAGCAGTAGGAAATTATCATGTTCCAGTGACAATTTACAGAGGGCTAGTCGTGCTTTTTCACCCCCGCTTAGTTGTGCAGTTGTTTTTTCAACGTCACTTCCGGAGAATAGGAAGCTTCCGAGAATCGAACGCACATCTTTTTCGGGCATCGTTGAATGACGAGACCAAAGCTCTTCAAGAACCGTTTGATTCGAGGAGAGGCCAGCCAAGTTTTGGTCATAGTAGCCCACTTGAACGCCAGCTCCTAAGTCAATTGATCCTTTGATTAAAGGAAGTTCACCCGTAATCGACTTCAAGAGGGTTGATTTTCCAATTCCATTTGGCCCCACAATGGCAATGGCTTCACGTTTGCGAAGTTGGAAAGAAATCGGACCGCTCAAGGCTTCGTGGTCGTAACCGATATAAGCATCGTTTACTTGTAATACTTGATTCCCTGAATCCCGTTCCATGGTGAATTCAAAACGAGCAGAACGCTGATCACCTTTTGGTTTCTCCAATCGTTCCATTTTCTCTAATTTTTTACGACGGGATTGCGCGCGTTTTGTGGTTGAGGCGCGCACCAAGTTTTTCTGGATGAATTCTTCTAAGTCGTGAATTTCTTGTTGCTGCTTTTCGTAAGCTTTTTGCTTCAATAAATAGCGTTGTTCGCGTTCTTCTAAATAGTGTGAGTAGTTTCCTTTGTAATATTCGCAGGCTTTATGGCTAATTTCGTAAACCTCATTACACACGCGGTCCAAGAAGTATTGGTCGTGGGATACGATAACAAGAGCACAATTTGAAGAGCGTAAATAATCCTCTAGCCATGTTAAGGTTTCAATATCCAAGTGGTTCGTCGGTTCGTCTAAAATCAGTAAATCGTGTTTTTCTAATAAAATACGAGCGAGTGCCAAACGGGTTCGCTGGCCTCCAGAGAGTGATTGAATCGGTTGGTCGTAGTCTTCTGGATAGAAACGGAAGCCATGAAGGACGGTACGAATTTCAGACTCGTAGCCATAAGCATTCTTTTGGTTTAATTCTTCTTGAAGCTGATCATATCGTTTTAAGGCAAGTTCGTACGCCACGGGGTCACTCAGAAGGTCAGGGTCACCGAGTTGCTCAGCTGCTTTTTGCGCTTGTTTCTTCAAAGTTTCTACGTCTTCGAAGAGATGAATCATCTCTTCCCAAACGGTTTTTGTTGAATCGATGGCTGCATATTGGTCTAAGTAACCGATGGATAGGTCTTTTTTCTTTGAGACACTTCCCATTGAAGGTTCTTCGATACCCGCCAACATTTTTAAGAGCGTTGATTTTCCAGTACCATTACGCCCAACGATGGCAATCCGCGAGTTTTCTTGAATATGAATCGTAATATTTTCAAATAGGACTTCATCTGCAAAAGTTCGAGCGAGTCCTTGTCCTTGTAGTAGTATCATGATAGGTCCTTTCAGTGAGTATTCATTTCATTTTATCATAAAAAAGAGGTGGACAATATTGAAATGCGTTCGAGTTTGCATTCACATTCACAATTAAGAGGTTGTGAATAAAAAAGTACAAGCCTTGCTGTATATAAGCGAATTTTATAGAAGTAAGTGAGGGATAAACAAAGTATTTGTGAAAATTCATATCGTTGTGATAGAATACGCATGGATGTAAAAGAAAAGGAGTCTTAGACATGAAAGATTATAAAGAAATGAAAGAAATTGAAGTGCCACGTGCAACCGCAAAACGTTTGGCCATTTATCATCGTTATTTACGTTTCTTGCATGATGCAGGAAAACGTCGTATTTCATCAACAGAATTAAGTGAAGCTGTAAAAGTAGATAGCGCAACGATTCGTCGTGATTTTTCTTATTTTGGAGCTTTAGGAAAACGTGGATATGGATATGATGTAGAGTACTTATTAGAATTCTTCAGCCATACATTAAACCAAGATCGCTTAACAAATGTAGCTTTAGTCGGTGTTGGTAAATTAGGACAAGCTTTACTAAACTACAATTTCCACCAAAGCAACAATGTTCGCATCAGTGCAGCATTTGATGTGAACTCTGATATCGTCGGAACGATTCAAACGGGTGTACCAGTCTATAGCATGGATGAAATGATTGAACAATTAAAAGTTCAACAAATTCAAGTAGCGATTCTAACCGTTCCTCAAGATGTAGCGCAAGATACAGCAGATCGTATTGTAGAAGCAAATGTTCGAGGCATTTTAAACTTCACACCAATTCGATTAAA
>NZ_CALHIF010000065.1 GCF_938030755.1 uncultured Granulicatella sp.
TTCCCATCTTCCCGATAAATCGGATCTCCATTTTCATCCAATTTGCTAAGGTTGCTTCTGTGGATTTCTTCAAAAACATCATCAATCACATTTTGCATTCCATGCTCAATAATTGTTCCACAAAGAATATAGAGCATATCTCCAAGTGCGTCTGCCACTTCTACAACATTCCCTTTTTTAGCCGCTTCCAAATATTCTCCATTTTCTTCAGCCATCAAGTCAAATCTCAATTTTTCCAATCCATCCTTTAATTTTCCAATCGGCTTTTTAGAATTTCCAAGTTTATAAATTCTGTGAAACTCTTCCACACATTCTATTTTTCTTTTCATCTATTTTTATTTTCCTTTCAAATTTATATTAAAATTATCGTGCTTATTATAAGCAAAATCAGTATTTTTACAATATCCGTATATAAAACTGCCGCCACATAAAATCTTATTTTCTCCAAAAATTCAGTTTCATTATTTTCTAAAACTTTTATTTTTATCATTTTTTTTATTTTTATTCGTATTTCTTCTGGCTCCAAAACTTCTACCAAGTCTCCAAAGGAAAAAACGTAGTTATATAGGTTATAGTCATTTGGGATTTCTATTTCAGTATATAAATTTCCGTCATTATCTTCTGTAATTTCTCCGTTTAGTTCATCATATACCCTGAAAGCAACTTTACGATCAAATTTAACCTTTATACGCACTTTATTATCATTTGGCATTTCTTTTTTGAGAACTACATCTTCAAAGTTGTCATCAAACTTTTCCGCTTGGATTTCCAAATTCTTTATCCGGGACAATTTGAAATATCTAAAGTCATTTCTAAGTAAACACAAGGCATATAGATACCAATCTTGACTCTTGAAAAGTAGTCTAACAGGTTTAACTCTTCTGCTTGTTTCTTTTTCATTACTGCTAAAATATGTGAATGAAACAATGTTCTTACTTAAAATTGCGGACTTAATATCATTAAATGTTTTTTCATACATCTTATTGTTTTGCCAATTATTAAAATCAACTTCTATCCAACTGGTATTTTTTATTTTAAAGAGTGCGGATAGTTTTGTTAGAAGCTCATTCTCATGTTTTATTGTTGTATTCTCCAATCCCTGAAGAGCTGACATAATCTGTTGTTTCTCGTTTTCAGACAGTAGTGATTTACTAAGCACAAACTCTTCAGCAATTTCTATTCCACCGCCCTTTCCTTGTGTGGCATATATGGGAATACCTGCACTGCTGATAGAGTCAATATCTCTATAGATCGTCCTGACTGATACCTCAAATTTATCTGCAAGTTCATTTGCCGTAACTTTTCCCTTTTCTAAAATATAATAAAGTATCCTAAATAGCCTATTATCTTTCATCGTCTTAACATCTCCTATATTTATTGTACCATAATAACTTGACATCTATTGACATATTATGAAATGTTTTTCCAAATCATGATAGTGCACTTATCTCTCTTATTAATAGTAACAACAATAGCGAACAGTAACCGATGTGAATTAGAGGGCAATTTAAGACATTCGCGTTTCTCCCTTCCCAAGACCGGAAGGCAAGCTCTGCCATTCCTGTCCTCTTCACAAACTCAAAGAAGTAACCCGCCTGACTTATCTTAGCTCCGCACCCCATCGAAACGCACTCTCCCGCCTCATCAAGGAAAAATAAAATAAAATCTATTGATTCAAAGCCGTATCGTTGGCTTAAAAAAGCCCTCGGGGACTCTATAGTGAGAATAGTAAAGAGAAAGCAACCGATGTGAATTAGAGGGAGTTATGAGATGCTCCTTATGGAAAATACTTTATACAGTTAGACGCAGTAGCTGATTGAATTAAGCTTCATCACTTGTGATTTGCTTAATACTAATCAGCTTTGCGGGGGTAAGACAACGTCTTAACCTTCATTTTCATTGAATCAATAGATTTTATTATAGTTCTCTTCGTCCTTCGATGGCACGCAGGAGAGTCATTTCGTCAGCGTATTCGATGTCGCTGCCGACCGCTAGCCCATGAGCCAGACGCGTTACTTTAATGCCCGCTGGCTTGATGAGACGGGACAAGTACATGGCAGTCGCTTCACCTTCCGCTGTCGCGTTGGTCGCAATGATAACCTCGTTGACTTCCGGATTCTGCAACCTCGTAATCAAGGACGTAATATTAATATCATCCGGCCCCGTCCCTTCCATCGGAGACAACACCCCGTGAAGCACATGATAGAGCCCCTTGTATTCCTTCATCCGCTCCATACTCATCACATCCCTGGCATCTTCCACCACGAGAATCTTCGTATGGTCGCGCGTTGTATCCGCACAAATCTCGCACGGATCCTCTTGCGTCACATTGCCACAAACCGAACACATGCGTAAGTCACGCTTGCAGCTGATGAGCGAATTCGCAAAAGTTAAGATGTCTTCTTCACGCATATCCATGCAGAAGAAGGCAAGTCGTGCAGCCGTCTTCGCACCAATCCCCGGAAGCTTCATAAAGCTATCCATCAATCGTGCAATCGGTTCTGGATAATGCATGCTCCAACCTCCATCGATTAAAATCCTGGGATATTTAATCCTTTAGTGAATTGACCCATTGTTTGGTCGTTGGCTTTTTCTGCTTGCGTTAACGCATCATTCGTTGCCATTAACACTAAGTCTTGTAATAATTCTACATCATCTGGATCTACTGCTTCTGGTTTAATTTCCACGTTTAAGACTTGGCGTTTTCCGTTTACCGTTACTTTGACCAAATCACTTTGAGAAGTTCCAGTGTATTCTGTTTGGTTTAACTCTTCTTGAGCTTGTGCCATTTGTTTTTGCAATTTTTGCATTTGTTTCATCATGCCTTGCATATTTCCCATTCCACGCATGGTTGTACCTCCGTTAATTCGTATTATTTCTATTCTTCAATTTGAACGAACTCTTCTCCGAAAAGCTCAATCGTATCTTGTACTTTTTGTTTAAATTCTTGTTCTTCCTCAGAAATCGACTCTTCCACAACGGGTGCCTCGGTCACATGAGAGACCGCTTCGCCTTCTTTATTCTTCTTGCGTTCCAAAACGAAATCGGAACGAATTTGTTGCCATTGTTCGCTCGTGACTCCGACAAAGGTTCCGCTGTAGCCTCCGAGGCGTTCGAGATGTCCTTGAACTTCTTCATGGAATCCTACAGTCGTCTCAGCCAGTCCGCAAATATGTTCATACATAAATTGCATCACAAAGCCATTTGGACCTGCAGCAACTGGTTGTGCTTGATTGATGAGCGCTCGTTGTTGCGGGGTTAAGCAACTCAGCAAGTCGCCCCATAAGTCACGCACCTTTTCGATGTCTTCTTTGGTAGCTTCCATCAAAATTTTGTTCACGGCCGACACATTCGGCTTGAAGCTTGCTTTTGGTGCTTTTGTAGCTGGTTTTGGCGGAGCTGGTTGCGAAGAAGGAACACTTCCTCCTTGCATCAACGTAGCCATTTGTTGCCTTAGCTGTGCGAGTTGTTGTTGCAATTGCTCCACTTCCTCGCTACTTGGCGCTTCTATTGCTCTAGGCGCAGCACTTGTTTGCTTTTGTGCCATTTTAATTGTTAAGACTTCGAGTGAAATCGTTGGTTTTGTGGTAAAGCGCATTTCTTGTTGCGTTTGATTTAAAGCTTCCACAAAGCGGTATAAGAAACTTGCATCCACTTCGTCTTTAAATTGCAAGAAGCGTTCGCTACGACCGACTGCCTCGCCACTTTGTTTGGCTACAAGGAGGTCTCTAGCAAATTCCAGCCATTCTTCCACCAAACGGCTTGCTTCTTTCCCCATTTTAAAGAGTTGTTGTAAGCTTTCCAAGGCTTCTTCTGCTTTTTGCGCTTGTAAGTCCGCTACAAAATCAATCATCAAGTCATCGGTCAGGCTTCCCGACACTTGAATCGCTTCTTCAAACGTGACTTTCCCGTCGCCAAATGAAATCATTTGATCGAGTAGACTAAGGGCGTCCCGCATTCCCCCGTTGGCACATCTAGCCACTACGCTTAAGGCATCCGCTTCGTACTCTATACCTTCTTGGTCTAGAATATACGCCAAGCGGTCGATAATTTCTTGTGACGTAATCCGTCTAAAGTCAAAGCGTTGCGTACGAGAAATAATCGTCGCTGGAATTTTATGCGGTTCTGTCGTTGCGAGAATGAAGATGACCTTTTGAGGCGGTTCTTCTAAAGTTTTTAAGAGTGCATTGAACGCTCCTGTTGAGAGCATATGCACTTCGTCGATAATATAAATTTTGTATTCTGCTTGCGTTGGTGCATAACGCGCCTTGTCACGAATATCACGGATTTCTTCAACCCCATTATTGCTGGCCGCATCGATTTCAATCACATCGCCAATCGTTCCGTTCGTGATGCCTTTACAGATTTCACATTCGTTACAAGGTTCGCCGTTTCTTTGGTTTGGACAGTTAATGGCCTTTGCAAAGACCTTCGCGGCACTCGTTTTTCCTGTCCCACGAGGCCCCGTAAATAAGTAAGCATGACTCGTTTTTTGATTACTAATCGCGTTTTTTAACGTATGCGTCACCGCACTCTGTCCGACCATATCATCGAACGTTTGTGGACGCCATTTTCGATATAATGCTTGATAAGCCATATTACTTCCCTGCCTTTTTAAAAATTTACAGTTCTATTCTAGTATAGATTCTTCAAAAATTCTACTGTTCGACGCGTTTCATCGGCGCCTTTGACGTTTGAATAAAGCGACTTTCTGTCCCTTTTGGAACAATGAGGGATAGACGGTGTTTTGCCCTTGTACAAGTCGTATACAGCATCATTTGTTCTTTCGCGGTATGATACGCTTCATCGGTTGCATTCCAAATGATCACTTCGTCAAACTCCATCCCTTTCGCCACTTGAATCGTCGTTAATACAAAGCGACTGCCCAGAGACTCACTGCTATCTTCTAGAAGCGCAATGTCTTCCACGCTTAGCAGTTGATGTAAGGCTTTAGCTTCTTCCATCGTCCGACATAAAATCGCCGTTGTGTGATACACTTTGGGACTTTCTTCCAATAGGCCTTTCAAACGCTTAAGCTGCATGCCATCTGCATCGCTATACAGCGTTACTTCGCTTCCCGTACGTGGGAATACATTTTTATCGAGTGGCCATTTTAAGATTCCATTGGCAAATCGTGTAATTTGTGCGGTACAACGATAGCTGATTTCAAGCGAGCGATTCATCAAGGTCCGGTTTGGAAAGACCAGTTGGACGAGTTCTGGATGTCTGGCTTCCAATGTGAAAATCGAAGAAGACGTCGTAAACGACTGGTAAGTGTCCCCAACGACCGTGAATTTCGCTCGGAAATAAAAATTCGATAAAGTGCCTAGCCATAACAAGGACACGTCTTGCACTTCGTCGATAAACAGGTGGCTATACCCCACATAATCGCGAACCGGAGTGACTCTTGTCGCCACATATTGCAACAGGCGAATCCCTTCTGCTGTCACTTGGATGCGAGACCCTTCTATTTTCTTCAACGGAATTGGCGCATTGTCGATCTTCTCTAGCTCTTGACGGCGCACTTTTGCTTGTGGCATCCATTGTTGAACCAAATAGGCGATGTCCACAAAGGCGAACATTTCGACCTGTTGCGTCACTTCGAGCACTTCTTTTTCGAAGACCTTTTGTCCAAGTACTTGGAAATACTCTGCCTCACTCTTCGTCTCAACATCCTTCATCAAGACTTCGATTTGCATCGCATTCATAGACTCGTAGACGGCTTTGGCCTTCTCGGACATAAAGAATTTATTGAGGCGGCGTTTTAAAGTACGCTCTAAAACGGTTTGCATTTGCGTTAATTGTTGATGCAATGGTAAGCTCACATTCACATTTTCAGTGAGTTTTTCATAGTCCTTCATCGTGAAGACCGCTTGTCCTTTAATCCCAATTGCTCGATACGGTAAGTCTTTCGCCGTTAGCCCTTGGAGATTGCGATGAACAAGTGCAATCCACTCACTATCCGTTAAGTACACTTTACGGGTTGGCACTTGGCTTAACGTCGTCGTTTTATGCAAGTACATCTTGCGGTATAACTCAATCGTATGTTGCGCTAGCGTCTGTTGGTATAACTCGCTTCCCGTTAAACTTGGGATTACATGCGATACGTATTTTGCAAAAAGCTGGTTGCGTGATAAGAGCAGCATATCGCTCATCCGCTTGTCTTTGGCTTGATACATCAAATACGCAATGCGTTGGAGTAAGATTGTCGTTTTCCCACTTCCGGCGCATCCATTCACGATGAGCCAGTCTTTCGGGTTCAGACGGATAATTTCATTTTGTTCTTTTTGAATCGTTGCGGTGATGCCTTCTAAATGCCCATCCTTATTCGTTGGTGCACTTAAGGCTTCCATTAAGAGCGATTCTTCATTTTCAATATCATAAACAGACTGTAAGGTTCCTTTTTTGATGACGATATCTCGTTTTAGAAAGGCTTGTGCTTTTTGCGCCCCATTTGGAGTCTCGTAATGAAGCTCTCCTAAGGTTCCTTCATAAAACAAACTCGCAATAGGTGCTCTCCAGTCATACACCTGTACTTGATCTTCTTCATCAAAGAAGGTCGCTGGTCCGATATACATTTTTTCTACTTTTTCGTCTTTTCCAAATTGAACGTCAATTCTTCCAAAGTATGGAGATTCTTTTTGTCTTTCTAATTGTTGGATTCCATACTGAATTGTATCTTGTCTAGTGATATCCAGGTCGCGTTCTTGCAGACGTTTTTCTTCGAATGCAATTCTGTCTTCCATTAGCTTTTTCACACCTTCTAGATGCTTAGCTTCTTCTTGGAAATTTTGGTTCTTCATGCGACTCACTCTCCCTCCACTGGATATTCTTTCTCATAAAAACAGGCTGAACCTCTGGTCCAGCCTGAATCTTCTTCTATGTACATACAGCACATAGCGAACATTACTTATAGCTGCTTCCTTCCGGACCTGACTCGATTCATAAGTTCGCTATTGCCATATGGCCTAACGGCACGTATTATTATACAAAACTTCTTTTTGAAAAGCAAGCAGATAACGCTTGAAAAAGAAATTATTGGAAACTACTAAATAAGAGTGAGCAAATGAAACTATCCCATCGGTTTTTGCGGTTAAATGCTGGGAGTATTCCATACATCGTTTTCTCTTCTTAAAAGCACACCCTTCAGGGGGTTGATTTCTTCGAATGCTTGCGGATTATTTTATAATCGCTGTTACGGTGGCACCGGTGTAAGCCGTGGTCTTACACCTTCGAAGCTTCAAACGAGAAGTACAGGACAAGTCCTTACTTCTCGTAATTCACATTCGATGTACTTCCCCGTTACTGCGATTATAAAATCCGCAAGCTTCTGCGAAATCAACGTGAAGAGATTGCATGTCTGCTCCCTAGCTCTAACGATGGATTTTTTGCTCCTCTATTTTCATTTTTTTTAAGCGAAATTGCTTTGTTTTCTCAAATAAAACCGTGCCGAGGGATGGCAAAAGAGACACTAAAAAAGATAGTCTCTCCCGAAGGAAAAACTATCTAAGATGTTCGCTTGCGCTTACTGATGGTTGGTTTTTTTGTTTCTTCTCTTTCATCGAAAAATAACATCAATGGGAGTAACGTCCATAACAAATTCCCATCGAATACACTTAGCCATGATTCGCCTGTATATAATTTCAATCCTATTCGAAGGATTAAGGCAAGTACATTGACCACTATGGCTAGCGTAAATAATTGTTTGGCTAATTGAGAATTTTCTTTTTGTTTTGGTTTTTCCATGTTGAACTCTCCTTAGTTGCTTTTCGTTATCTTTATTAAAGCATTTTAAGGATCCGTGCAATAGGCACTTTTGTCATGGATTGCAATTACTAAAGTCATGCTCTTTTGATAAAAATTTGCTCGCCAATTGATACACTTGCTGAATGGCTTTTGAATCGAGAGTCCATGTTTCTAATTCAGCCTGTATTAAATCCGGGTACTTCTTGCTAATATCTCGAAGGGCATTACCAACCGATTTTCGGACATACTCGCTTTCGTCTTCTTTGAGGGCGGCAATTCTTCGGATAGCTTCATGGGGATGTTCTTTAAAATACGGCCGGCTCGTCCAGATTCGTAAGCCTTCTGTGACCGCTCGTCTGGTATTGGCACGCGGATGAGCTAGCCACTCATCGATGACGGGAAGTGCTTTTTCGTAGCCGACCTTTTTACCATACTCGTCGAACGCCTTCGCTAGGGCTTCTTGCACTCTCCAGTTATCGTCCTTGGAGACTTCCTCTCTCATAAAGGTGAGAACTTCCTCTTTCTGTGATAAATAGCCAAACAGGAAGACTCCGTACATTCGAACTTGATACACCTCAGACTGATAGGCGAAATGTGCCAATCGCTCTATTCCTTCTGACTTGTATATTTGATAATCTTGTAAGGCTCTTCTTTCTTCCTCTTTGAACCCGCTCTGAAAGGGCGCAAAGGCCTTCCCTAATCGCTCGATATACGTCTTCAAACAAATGCTCCTCTCTTGGTGGAATCGCCTTTATTATACTCCATTCAATCAAAAAGCACAGCCCCTACTCGGATAGCTGTGCTTGTTTTGCTTCTTGTTTTCTTTGTTTATTGCGTTCACGAAGGCCTTTGAAGAAAGAACGTAGGATTTCTTGGCATTCCTCTTCCAGTACCCCTTGATCTACTTCAACTTGATGATTAAACCGGCTATCTTGAAGTAAGTTCATAAAGGTTCCGGCTGTCCCTGCTTTTGGGTCAAAGGCTCCAAATATCACTTTCTTCATCCGTGCGAGAATCATCGCTCCGCTACACATCGGACAAGGTTCCAATGTGACGAAGAGTTCACAGTCCTCGAGTCGCCAGCTTCCTAAATATTGGTTGGCTTGGCGAATCGCTTTGATTTCAGCGTGAAGGGTGGCGTCTTGTTCCTTTTCGCGTAAGTTATGGCCACGACCGATGATTTCACCATTCAAGACGACAACCGCTCCGATTGGCACCTCTTCTTGGTCATAGGCTTTCTGGGCTTCCTTCAACGCTTCCCTCATAAAAAATTCTTTTTCCTGAAGTTCCATACTCTTACTGATAGACACGCTTCGTCACGACTAGACTGTGCGGTCTCTCAAACTCCTTATCTAAATAATCTTGATACGTCCCTGGAGAAATAAACCCTCGGGCGCTTAAAATATCTGTTCCTGCTTTTCCAACTATCGTATCTGCTAGCAGTACGCAATTGGTACTCATCACAAAATACGTCTTAAATTTAGAAGAGACGAACTTATACAATTCCGCGTCCGCTTCTTGTTTTAACTTGTACGCATACATTGGTTCGACTTTATCAATTCCTGGATGCGCTGGTTTCACGTTTTGTGGTGGATCCCATGGTACTGTCAGTGACATCAGTTTAGCGATTTCTTGATCGATGGCCGCGAGTTGTTCGTCTGACAAGGCCAATCCGTAGCCAAGTAAGGTCTTATGGTTTTCGCGCTTGCAAAATTCAATGTATTTTTCACGGTCGGCACTAAAAAGTACCCCGTCCCCCATCGTTCCAAAGAGGCGCTCTGAATTCGTATCGTAGTTCCCGTAGGAAATAATACGACCCTTATAACAAATATCGACATGCCCCATCGCCCCAAAGCCGTCTTTGGTGACGTGAATAAACATTTCTAAGTTTGGCTCGGAATTTTCTTTGGCACGGTCGTAAATTTCTGAAGCTGTTTCACCTTCATTTAGTTCAAGGGCATCATTAATTTTCTGTAAGGTTACTCGCGGAATAATCGCGGCTAACACAAGAGGTAGTCCTTGACGAAAATGCCGGCGCAACACTTTCTTCCCGACTTCTGCCTCAAAGAACCATCCATCCCGAAGATTGCTAATTCCGCGCCCAATCAAATAAAGGGAGAGGAAGAACATTTGCAATTTTCCGGTGCCTCCAAGAGCGATTAACGTAGCTATCCCGACAACAGACAGCCAAATCGTATCCCAAAGCAAACGAAGACGCGGATGAATCCCGTCTTTACGGTAAATATAGTACGTCACTCCGCTAATGCCGGCGTTCATCACTTGATTCAACCCCATCAACATACTGACAATACTGATAGGCAAGGAGATGAAAAATTGATTTCCCGCTAAGTAGGTATAGAGCACTAATTTCCCCGCATTCATCCAAAGTGGATCTTTGGCAGCCGCCTTACTAAACCAACGGAACAGCAGATTCCACAACTCACGAAATGCTAAAAACAGCAGAAATAGACGTAGCATCAATTCCGGAAAGCTTGGCCCAAAGTAAAGAAGCAACATCCCAACAACAAGAAATCCGGCCCCCTCCAAAAGAAGCTTTTTCCCTGTGATGCCTAAGTCGCTAATTTTTTTCAAATGCATCCCCTCTCTCGTCGTTTATTCCTAAAGTCTAAACTATAATTCTGTTTTTAATTGCTCTAAGAGCGCCTTGCACCCCAAAGTCACATCACGGTATGTCGCATCAAAGTCTCCGGTATACCACGGATCGGCGATATCACGTGAGACTCCAGCCACTTCTAGTAAGCGCGCCACCGTCGCATCCGTTTTTCCATCTACAAAAGAGTGAATATTACGCACATTCGACGCATCCATCCCCAAGATGTAGTCCGCGTCCAGGTCCGTTTCATCCAACGTCCGTGACATAAGCCCCTTTGCGGAAATGCCGTGCTCCTCGAGTTTCTTACGAGTGCCGTGATGCACCGGATTCCCATGCTCCCACGTACTTGTTGCCGCAGAATCGATCGTAATTTTATCTTCCAATCCTTCTTCATGAACCATTTTTCTAAATACAGCTTCTGCCATTGGCGAACGACAAATGTTCCCCAGGCAAACAAACACCACCTTCACGGGCATCCCTCTCTTTCTTTTTGTAAGTATATCATATAATTTATAAAGTTATCTGTATACTAGAATCTTAACAAAAACACACGAGAACTATACAAATAAATTCTCGTGTGTTTTATTTAATTTAAATCATTTTACTTTATTTAAAAAGCACGAAAGATAAAATTAACATGAAAATCACCCCTACCACCATAGGTACAGACGTTCTTTTCACAATTTCAAGCGGTTCTTTCTTTGTACTTCCAGCAACAATCATAACAACAGCTGACACTGGCGAAACAGCACGTAATAAATTCCCTGCTAATCCCATAGGAACTGTGACTGCGTATGGACTAATACTTGCCGCTGCAGCTAAAGGAACCATAAGCGGAACCATTGCAAAGAACAACGCTGTTCCACTACCGCTTAACAATACGATGATTGCAGTAAATAAAACTAAAATTAAAGGTAACAATACTCCAGATGCGCTTGTACTTTCCATAGTTTTCTGAAGAATTGTAATAATACCTATTGCTTTCAATCCGCTAACAAATACAGATGCAGCTATCAGTAAAATTACGATAGACATTGAATTCCCCATCCCTTTAAAGAAGAAATCAACCTTATCAAAAGTAACTTTAAACTGTTTATTTCTAAACAACTCGCAAATAATTGCAATTACAAATGAAATTATTGCTACCACTTCAACAGATAGTTTCAAATCAATTCCCAAACTAGAATTTAAAATAAATACTAATAGCATGATTAGAATTGGTAATAATGGTAATAACGCATAAATGAACTTAAACATGCCTGAAAGTTCTGTTTTCTCTACATCTTCTGAGCTTTCTAAATCATATTTTTCATCCGATAAAACTACTGATTTATCACAGTATTTTTGCCATAAATAGTGGGCAATTGCCATTACAAACAAAGTTGGAATGGATACAATAGCATGATAATTAAATACATATTCTGCAACAGGCATACCTAATTCTTGTGCTATAGCCACATTATCAGAACCCAAAGGAGTAGGCATTACAGTTGCGGTAGTGGCAATAACTGCCGCGGCCGTTAACGGACTCATTTTAGATTTTATTAACACTGGATATAGCGTTGCTAATAAGATAATAGCTAAATTAGAAGCGCTTGGAATAACCAATGACAATAAATTTCCTAATAAAAATACAATTGGTACTAAAAAGTATGATGACTTAACGTGTTTCAACGGTTTAGTTAACACGTTTACCGTAACTTCATTTGCACCGATCTGATTCATATAAGCTGTATAGCCACCTAAAATAATAATGACTAACCCTGCACCAGAAAGTGTTGTTTTAAATTGAGATACTACAGACGTTAAAGGATCTATAAAAGCATTAACAGGTTCTTTTATAACCGCTATTCCTGATAAGGAAGCGATATATAAAAGTAAGATTCCTATTCCAAACATCGCAACTTTAATATCTGCTTTTTTTAATAATAAATACGTTATCAGGGCAACTGACAATATACCTAACATAATTGTAACAATCGTATTCATGATAATTCCTCCTCTATATTATTTAACATTTTTCAACCGCAGCCACAAACCACTTTCTAAAAGCATCTGCATCGACAGAAACAGCTACTACAGCATTCTCTTCTTTCCCCATCTTTTTATTTATATCAACTATAGATGCTCCTTGAGTTAATTCACCTTTAGTCTCAATTGCCACATATTCATCCGACAAAGTATAGATTTCAGGAGCTAATAGATACGCTACCGCTGTACTATCATACATTTTTAATCCTGTAGAAAAACTTCCTCCTCTATATCTTTTAAATAAGGCATAGAACATTTCACCTGTACCATTCAACTGTTTGATTTGCTCTGATATTTCTGGGAAAATCAATGCTTCTTTCCCAATCTCTAATGGACAAATTACTTTTTTTACGGGAGCTTCTATGACAATTTTTGCTGCTTCAGGATCAAAATGAAAATTATATTCTGAGTACACACCTGAATTTCCTCTACCGATTGCCCCACCCATAATTACAATTTCTTTAATTTTTTCAAGATCTTTCGGATAGGTACGAATTAATAAAGCTATATTGGTTAATGGACCAATACATACGAGCGTTGTCTCTTCATTATTTTGAATTACATTATGCATTGCTTCGAGAGCGCTTTCTCTTTTGAGTAAACTATTATCAGCTTCAGGAAATTCATATCCTTCCATCCCTGTTTTTCCATGTACAGATTCAACAGACATAGCTGATCTTAACAAAGGTCCGCATGCACCTTTAGCAACAGGTATTTTTTTCCCCAGAAACTTTAATAATTTCAGAGTATTATTTGTAACGTGCTCTATTCCAACATTCCCTGCTACTGTTGTAATTAGTTCTATATCTAATTCTATCGCGTTTGTTGCAATAGCAATGGCTACTGCATCATCTATGCCTGGATCAGTATCAATAATAACTTTTCTTGCCATCTCATAGTTCCTCCTCAATTTCTCTTAGAGTAGGCACATAATCATGCGCATTCTCTTTCGTACAAGCTAGAGCTCCGGCAACAACTGAATATTGTATTACGTCTTTAATTTCATATCCTTTCCAAAGCCCAAATACTAACATACCAATAAATGTATCTCCAGCCCCCGTTGTATCTACGACTTCAACATCAATTGTTGGAATTAAGCCCTCCAAATTGTCTACTGCATAATACGCACCTTCTTTACCTAAAGTAATTATTATATTTTTTACTCCGTATTTACGAAGCTTACTAACAACGCCATTACATTCCATCTGACTTTCTGGATATATTCTAGTTAGCAATTCTGATTCTGATTGGTTCAACACTAAATAATCAATTTTTTTTAATATTTTATCAGGTATCTCTTTAGCTGGTGCAGGATTAACGACAACTGTCATATTTTTCTTTTTTGCCACTTCAATCGCATGCCACAATGTATCTAAAGGAAGTTCAAACTGAATTAATAAAATATCTCCTTGAGTTCCATCCAGAAAATTATCTACATCAAGAACCGAAACCTTTTCATTAGCACCTCCTACCAACAAAATTCTATTATCATTATTTTCGTATATAATAATAGCTCTCCCTGTTGGCTCGTCGTCCAGAATGACACTATCTACATTAACTCTGTATTTTTTTAATTCCGAAATTGCTTCTTCACCTTGAATTTCCTTACCTACTCTTCCTAAGAAGGTAGTATTAGCTCCTAACGAAGCTGCAACTATCGCTTGATTTGCGCCTTTCCCCCCGAAACTTATATGATAATCCTTTCCATGTTTAGTTTCTCCTGCTTTAGGAATAGCATCAATACTGATTTTTTCGTCTATATTAATACTTCCAATAACATATATTTTATTTTTCAACATACATCACCATTCCACTTCCAAAGTGATTATTTGATCGAGTAATAAAACCAAATTTCTCATAAAATTTCTTAGCGTCTTTTGTAATTAGTAAACCTCTTACATGTAATAAGTCTTCATCATTTATCAATGTTTCAACTAATTTTTTTCCTATTCCTTCTCCTCTATATTCTTCATCTACTATTACATCACATATATAATAATTTGTAGTATAGTCTGTTATTGCTCTTGCAAAACCAATTAATTTATTTTTATCTGTATCATAAGCAAAATAACACAAAGAATTTTCAACTGTTTTCTTTACAGTTTCCCTTTTTCTATCCTTTGCCCAATATGAAGTATTTAACAGTTTTGTTAAATCATCTAAATTATAGTCAGCATCATTTTTAATAATTTTATAATTCATAAAATCTCCTTCCAGAAAAGTTTAATTTTTTTATCTATTATTTTTTGTTATTTTATAATATAAAAGTTAAAATTTGGTAAAAAAATAAAGGCTATTACAAATTTATTTTACAATAACCTTTACACATAAATGTTTATTCTTTAATAAAAAATGAAATAATAACCAAAATAAATGGAAT
>NZ_CALHIF010000066.1 GCF_938030755.1 uncultured Granulicatella sp.
TACAGAACTAAATCCTTTGCTTAAATTAATTGTCTAACTTTTTGGGGTCAGTACAAAACCGGTGGTATCATCGTTTAAACTTAAATTATAGTTTAACTACGTTAGCTGCTTGTGGTCCACGAGCGCCTTCTTCAACATCGAATTGAACTGCTTGTCCTTCTTCTAATGTTTTGAATCCTTCTGATTGGATTGCTGAGAAGTGTACGAATACATCGTTTCCACCTTCACGTTCGATAAACCCAAAACCTTTTTCTGAGTTAAACCATTTTACTGTACCTTGTTCCATGAACATTTCCTCCTTGTGCCATAGCACTTGTTATTCATATTCTTGCTAATGGTTCGAAAGGAGTAAATCTTTACACTATTTCTTTACCTAACAAAAACACAAGTTCAGTATACCATCTAATAAACCTTTTTACAAGAGGATTTCCGAATTAGGATAGAAATTTTATGGACAAATGAGGTTTTAAGAATTTTTTCCGAATGCTTTCTATATTTTTCGTGTTTATTTTTCGTAAAATTTGAAAATCTTTATTTTCTGTAATTTTCATTTTTTCAAGAACGTTGAAAATAAATATTCTTTTTTACAAAACTCCAAATTCTTTCAAAGAAATAAAACGATCTCCGCCCACAACAAAATGATCTAGCAGTTCAATCCCCATCAATTCCCCACAATCCATTAGTCTTTTTGTAAAATCAATATCTGCTTGAGATGGTTCGGGGTTTCCACTCGGATGATTATGTCCAATGATGACACGGGCTGCAGAATATCTCACTGCTTCCCGAAAGATTTCCCTTGGATGAGCAACAGCACTATTCAATCCGCCAATAAAAATCATTTTCTTCTTTATCACTTCATTCTTAGTATTCAAGTAGAGCGCTACAAGATGTTCTTGATAGGCATCTTTTAACTCTTCTACAATCCACTGCCCCGCCATTTTAGAAGACGTGATTTTTCCTAGTTTCATCTGAGAAGCTTTGTTTAGTCTAGCTCCTAGTTCAATGGCCGCCTTTAGTTCAATGGCCTTCGTTCTGCCAATCCCATTTATATGCATGAGTTCGTCCAGACTCGCCATCTTTAACGAATGCAAATCTTCAAAAGTATTCAAAACTACAATGGATAATCGTAATACATTCAAATCTTTAGAACCTGTTCGTAGTAAAATAGCTAATAATTCATGCGTTTCAAGCACTTTAGCGCCATACCGTTCGAGGCGTTCTCGTGGCATGGCGCTTAAAGGCACTTCTAATAATTTTGATTCAATCATTGTGACACTTCCTCTTTGTTTTCTCTACAAAGAGTTACGATGTCTATTCTTCTTTAGGCTTTCGGTTGTTCCACCAATGACGAACTTCGGCGATAAAATACAATGAGCCTGTCACCCATAATTCGCTCTTGTCGTCTGTTGAGCAGGCAAAACGGTTGATGACATCTTCAAAGCTTTCTTCATAGGAAATCTGAGGAGCATCCAAGTACGCTTCGACATCACTTCTTGCAATCGACATGCCTCTAGAAGGATAGAAACTCGTTAAGATGATGTTCACATCAGGAAGAGCTTCCTGCAATCTTAGAAGCATCTGTTGACTATCTTTTCGAGTGAGCGCGCTAAATAACAGCGTCTGTTTCTTGCCAACACGAGCCGTCATATTCTGTATGAGTCGCTCGATGGCTGGTAAATTATGGGCTCCATCAATGATAATAAGTGGTGTGTCTAGCAACACTTCCATACGTCCTGGCCAAGAAACGACAGGGAGGGCTGCCTCAACTAATTTAGTCTGCACACTTCTTCTCGTTGCCTCCATCCATGCTCGAAACGCTCGAATTGCCACGGTCGCATTCTCCTTCTGGAAGGCTCCTTGGAGGGCTAGCTGCTTCAGCGGAATCGTGAATGCTTCGTCTTGATACGAATCTTCTATCAGTGAAAAAGACTCCCCAAAAACCTTCACAGTTGCACCTTGTTCACTAGCAGTCCTACGTATCACATCCATACATTCACGCGTGACTGGTCCGACGACCACTTGCTGCCCAGGCTTAATAATCCCTGCTTTTTGAGCCGTAATTTCTACCAACGTACTTCCGAGTAAGTCTTGATGGTCCAATCCAATCGTCGTGATGACACTGACGAGTGGATGGCCAACATTCGTATTATCCAGCAGACCTCCAATCCCAACTTCAATAATCGCAAGGTCGACGGCTTCCTGTTGAAAGACGACAAACATCATTGCCGTCAAAATCTCAAAATAATTAAAGGCTCCCCACTCTTCGAACAAGCGGCTCTCCACCTCTCTTACGACCAATGCGGCTTGCCAGAACGGCTTCTCCCCTAGAGGCACTCCGTCTAGCTGAATGCGTTCCCTGATATTGTCCATATGCGGTGAAGTGAATGTCCCTACTCGCAATCCATGCGCTTTTGCAAAGGCCGTCACCATCGCGGCAGTCGACCCTTTTCCATTCGTCCCCGCAATATGAATACTCTTCAACCCTCGTTCTGGATTTCCAAGCGCACTAAGGATAGCCTCCATGCGGTACAATCCATATTTGCGCGGAATACTCTCGCTCTTTTTTAACCACTCTTGAATCATTCACTCACCTCCTGTTTTCCGTATTTATCATAACAGAAAATGACTCTCCGTGACATACAAAAGAGAGCGCATGACACTTCATACGCTCTCCCCACCGTTACAACGGATTAGATTTTCTTCAATGTTGCGATACGTTCTAACACTGCTTCACGTTGTGCTTGATAGTCCGCACCTTTTGCACGTTCAGCTTCAACAACTGCTGCAGGAGCTTTTGCCACAAATTTCTCGTTCGATAATTTCTTCTCGACACGATCCACTTCTTGTTGCAATTTCTCTGCTTCTTTTTCAAGACGAGCGATTTCGTCTTCGATGTTGATTAACCCTGCTAATGGTAAGTAGATTTCAGCACCTGTGATAACAGAAGTTACCGCATCAGATGGTGCTTCAACGTCTTCACCATACACGAATTCTTCTGGGTTTGAGAAGCGTGCAATGTAAGATTCGTTTTCTTTCAAGATCGCGTAGTGCGCTGCGTCGCTTACTTTCGCAATGATGTTAATTGGTTTTGATAATGGTGTGTTCATTTCGTTACGAACCGTACGTACTGAACGAATGAAGTCCATTAAGAATTCCATTTCTTCAGCTGCTTTTTCGTCCATTTGTTCTGGGTGAACCGTTGGATAAGTTGCTACCACTAATGATTCCCCAACGTGAGGAACAGATTGCCAGATTTCTTCTGTCACGAAAGGCATGATTGGATGTAATAGACGTAATGTGTTGTCTAATACATATACAAGAATGCTACGTGTTGTTAATTTGGCAGCTTCGTCGTCCCCTGCTAATGTTTCTTTCGACATTTCGATATACCAGTCACAGAAATCATCCCAGATGAAGCGATATAAGAGACGTCCTGCTTCACCGAATTCGAATTTCTCGAAGAGTTCTGTCACTTTGCCAATCGTTTGATTTAAGCGTGTTAAAATCCATTTATCCGCAAGAGTTTTCTCACCAGTGATATCCACTTGGTCCGCTGTTAAATCGCCCACGTTCATTAATGCGTAACGGCTTGCGTTCCAAATCTTGTTGATGAAGTTCCATGCAGCATCCATCTTGTCTGTTGAGTAACGAACGTCTTGCCCTGGAGCAGAACCGTTTGCTAAGAACCAACGAAGCGCATCGGCACCATATTGTTCGATAACCTCCATTGGGTCAACCCCGTTTCCAAGAGACTTACTCATCTTACGTCCTTGGCTATCACGAATTAATCCGTGGATAAGAACGTTCTTGAATGGACGTTTACCTGTAAATTCTAACCCTTGGAACATCATACGGCTTACCCAGAAAGTAAGGATGTCGTACCCTGTTACAAGTGTGCTTGTTGGATAGTAACGTTTGTAGTCGGCTGCTTCTTCGTCTGGCCAACCCATTGTTGAAAATGGCCATAAAGCAGATGAGAACCAAGTATCTAATACGTCTGGATCTTGTGTCCAGTTTTCACTGTCGCTTGGAGCTTCCATGCCTACATAGACTTCGCCTGTTTCTTTATGATACCAAGCTGGAATTTGATGTCCCCACCATAATTGACGTGAAATTACCCAGTCGTGAATGTTTTCCATCCAACGTAAGTACGCATCATTGAAACGTGGTGGATAGAAGTTTACTGTATTGTCCCCTTCTTCACGTTGCGCATTGATGGCTTGCTCTGCCAAAGGTCCCATTTTTACGAACCATTGTTTTGAAAGACGTGGTTCAACAACGACATCTGTACGTTCTGAGTGACCAACGCTGTGTACATGTTTTTCGATTTTCACAAGAAGGCCAGCTTCTTCTAAATCTTTCACGATAGCTTTACGCGCAGCAAAACGGTCCATGCCTTCGTATTTACCGGCTAACTCGTTCATCGTCGCATCATCGTTCATCACGTTAATACGTGGTAAGTTGTGACGGTTCCCTACTTCAAAGTCATTCGGGTCATGCGCTGGAGTGATTTTTACAACCCCTGTTCCGAAATCTTGCTCCACGTATTCGTCAGCGATGATTGGAATTTCACGGTTCACTAACGGCAAGATAACTGTTTTCCCGATAAGCGCTTGGTAACGTTCATCGTCTGGGTGAACCGCAACAGCTGTATCTCCAAGAAGTGTTTCTGGACGAGTTGTTGCGATTTCTAGGAATCCACTTCCGTCTGCTAGAGGGTAGTTCATATGATAGAACGCGCCTTCTACATCTTTATGAATTACTTCGATATCGGATAATGAAGTCTTCGCTTTAGGGTCCCAGTTGATGATGTATTCACCACGGTAGATTAAGCCTTTTTCGTATAAAGTTACGAAGACTTTCTTCACGGCGTCAGATAACCCTTTATCTAATGTGAATCGTTCTCTGCGGTAGTCTACAGAAATCCCCATTTTTGCCCATTGTTCACGGATATGGCTGGCATATTCTTCCTTCCATTCCCATGTTTGTTCAAGGAACTTCTCACGGCCAAGGTCATAACGAGATAAGCCTTCACCGCGTAATTTTTCTTCTACTTTTGCTTGTGTTGCGATACCCGCATGGTCCATCCCTGGTAACCATAAAGTGTCGAACCCTTGCATGCGTTTTTGACGGATAATCATATCTTGTAACGTTACGTCCCAAGCATGTCCTAAGTGTAATTTCCCTGTTACGTTTGGTGGCGGGATAACGATTGAATACGGTTCAGCGTTTGTATCTTCGTTTGGATGGAAGACGCCTGAATCAACCCACCATTGATATTTACCAGCTTCAACTTCTTGCGGTTGAAACTTAGATGACATTTCTTTAGCCATTGATTTTCCTCCTTGTATCTTGTTTGTGTCCAATAAAAAAATCCTATGAAGACACTCTCCATAGGACGATTGATTTCGTGGTACCACCTAATATTCGCGTAATTATTTATTACGCCTCAATGTTGGTAACGAAGTGTCGTCTCCGTACTCTATTACTGTATTTCGTAGAGTAAGCTCACAAGCTACCTTCAAATGAATCTGCTAGGAAATTTCACCAAGCCTTCCCTCTCTCGTAAACAAAGTCATTTTACTCCTCTTGTTCATCGCTCTAATATACAAAATATTCTACCATTATGGCGATATGCTTGCAACAATATCGCGCTCGTCTTACGATTTCACATTCCCGCTAGACATGCCTTGCTCTGCATCTTCTGGAATCCACCAGTCTAAAAACTCTTTGATGGACCAATCCCAGAAATCCCATTCATGTCCGCCACTTTTTTCTTTATAGATTACAGGGACACCTTTTTCAAATAAAAAACCACTAAATTCTCGACTTTTATCAAGAAGCCAATCTTCGGTTCCACAAGTCATAAATATTTTTAAGTCGGAAGGATTCTCGACTTTTTCTATCGCTTTAAACAACTGATTTCCGTGCGAATCATAATAGTCTTGGTCTTTGAAAATCGATTTAGCGTATCGAGTTGTTAAGAAAAATGGAGAACCACTATCCTCTTCGAAAGGTAATGCATTTTTATAAATGGCGCCCGAAAACGAAGCTATCACGCTAAAGGTGTCTTGATATTTGATGCCGTTTCGAAGCGCCCCGTATCCACCCATCGAAAGCCCGGCAATGCCTAAGTCTTCGCGGTTTCGAGAAATAGGGAACATTCGGCGTGAGATTTCTGGAAGCTCCACTCCGATAAATTCTCCATAGTTTGTATAGTTCCATGGTTGGTCTACGTAGAAATGATTTTCCCCCGAAGGCATGATGAGGGCAAGGTTCTTCTCTTTAGCGTATCGAAGAATTCGCGTCTGATTGACCCAGTCCTGTTCGCTCCCCATAACGCCATGCAGAAGAATCAATGTTTTATAAGGTCCTTCAGAAATGTATTGATTCTGAAAATCGACCGCATCGCTAGGTAAGTAGACTGACAGCGGGATTGTTCTCATTAATGTTTTTGAAAAGAATGAAACGTGTAAAAGTGCCATATGACGCCTCCATTAAACGATTATTTTTTAAAGTATCGATTCACAATTGCCACTAACCCAAAGATAAACGTAAATTTAACGACGGATTTTTGCCAAGACTCCCATTGCTCATATCCAAAGAAATGATTCATGATGAGAATAAAAGCAATAGTGGCTAACATCCCAACAAAGATGATAGCTCCTCCGAAATTGATCCTTTTGAGCTTATCTGGATTATCCCGATTTACCCAAGTATAAAAGGCAAGCCTACTAAACATCGCACTCATAAAAAACAGCACGATATCTTGACGAAATACTAGCTGATAGATTGCATTTACGGCACTAGTGACCCCAAACACAATGATGACAATGTCTCTAACTTTTTGACTCATTTCCAACAACCCCTCTCCCTAGGAACGGATTCCTGAACTTACCTCTATTATACTGCTCCCCCGGCATTTTTACTATACTCGCTTGCAAAAAAAGAACCCAGCATCACTGCTAGGTTCCACTTCTTCGGCCTCTATAGCCGAGTTTCCTATTTTATTCTTCTACACCTAGTAATAGGTTCACTAGAATGTCCACTGTCACATTACCGAAGTAACGGCGGATGTCGATGGCTTCGAAGGCTTTTGTTAAGTCTTCACGGTTGTATCCAACGCCCACTAGCGTTTTTTCTACATCGCTGATTTCTCCAAGACCGAAGAAGTCTCCGTTAATCTTAATGTCTTTGATGGCATTCTTTTCAACATTCAAGCTGAACTCGATTTGTCCGGCTGGAGTACGTTTAGATTGTTTGAATTCGAATTTTGGATTCTTTCCATAGTTCCAATCAGGATTATTGAAGTACTTGCTGCGTAATTCTTCTACACGCACCCAGTCTTCATCGGTTAGAACATACTCTTTAATTGTAGATGTATCTTCCACATTGAAGATGTTTTTCAAAAGCACTTCGCGGAATTGTAAGATGTCTAAGTCTTGATATTCAGGCGCTAAGTAAGGTTTGATATTTGTTACGCGTGAACGAACCGACTTGATTCCTTTTGACGCGATTTTCTCTTGTTTTGGACGTAAAATTTGTGGCAAAATGCTCACATCTAGATCCAGCATTAATGTTCCGTGCGCTGTTAAACGGCCATTGTTTGAGTACATCGCATTTCCAGAGAATTTCTTACCGTCGATGAGAAGGTCGTTACGGCCTTGTAACTCTGCCCCTGTTGCTCCCATCTTATGGAGTGCTTCAATTACTGGCTCTGTGAATTTCCCAAAGTCACGGAAACTATCGCCGTCATCTTCTGTAATGAAGCAGAAGCAGATATTTCCCATATCGTGATATACGGCTCCACCACCTGAGAAACGACGAACGACTTGTACGCCAAGTTTATCAACACCATCTTGATTGATTTCTTCGATGGTATTTTGGTTTTTCCCGATGATAATCGCATTTTCGTTAATATAAAATAACAAAATCGGTTCATCGAGTTTCTTCTCATTTAATAAGAAATATTCGATAGCTAAGTTTGTGGTTGCATCGTAGATTTCTTTCCCATTTCGTTGATTTTTTACATAAAACATCTAAAAATCCCCTCGCTTTTACTGATATCACTAGCGCTATCATACCATAACCGCCCTCCTCACACATAAGAAAGAAGCTTGATTTTACACTGTTTTTACTCCACTCCAACACGCAATTACCATATATGGTAATTGAATCCTTTCACAGTTATTCAACTGGAATATCCTAAAGAAAAATGAGGAAACATAAAAAACGCACCCTTTCCAGGATGCGCTTTGCTAAAAGTTAGTATGCCCATGCAATTAATAAATAGATGAAGCTTGAACCAAACATATCTGCCAATGCGTGCATAAGGAAGAATGGTAATAGGTTTTTCATCGTGGTTACGACGTCGCCGAATAGCCCGACCATCGTGAATAATACCGGTACCCAGATAAGTACGGACCAGTGAAAACGAATCTTCAACTGCTTGAAGTCGTAATGACGGAAGACTAAGTACAAGAGTGCAATTGCTAGTAATATCACCTGTAAGGTAAAGTTACTCGAATACGCTGCCCCGTCGCTATAGGACGTTGTCGTCTCCGTATACTGCTGGGCCACTTCCGTTACTGGTTGTAAACTCTGTAGAAATTGTTGTGTGGATAGGATGATAAACTCCCCGAACATGATCATCGTCACGATGAGGATGTCAACCCACTTTAAAGTTTTTAATGGTTCTTTTGGTCTGATTTTTGTTAAAACCGTCATGATTGGTTCCCTCTTTCCCTTATTGTATCAAAACACTGTTCTATTGAAAGAAAATCGCTTCTTTCTTTTGGCGTCTTCCTTAATAAGAGAATACTCCTTAAAACTAAAATGAACCTAAAATCAAAAAGATTTCTACAAAAAAAGTGACTCCTTTAACAGAAGTCACTGACTAATTTTCTAAAAGAAGCGTTTCGGTATTTCGATGAACAAGATTACAAGAAGACCATTATAAAGGCTATGTAATAAGATTGCGTCAAACAAACTTCTTCTTCGTTCATACACAAGGAAAAGAACAATAGAACCAATAAGATAAGCTAAAAACTGTATCCAATTATGGATATAAGTCGGGAAATGAATAGCTGAAAATAGAATTGAAACGATGGACATTCTAACAAAAGTATTCACTTTTCCTCGAAGCAAATTATTCAGAAAACCTCTAAAAAGAAATTCTTCAATCAAAGGTGCAAAACAAACGAGTTGTAGTGCATTTAAAGCAAAAATATATTTGTCTGTTGTAAGTGGTAGATTCACCCTAAAGAAAAAATTAACTAGATTTATTCGACTTGTCCCGTATGCCATTGAACTCCACAAACTAATCAAATAGCTTGAAAATGTGTCAGCAATATACATTACAAAAACAAAAATTAAATCCATCAGTTGAATCTTTCTTTTTACTGTTGGCTTAAATAATTTTGTGTGTACTTTGTACATACAAAATACAAAAATGCCAACGCAAATAATCGTCACAATTAACTTCCACATATCCGCTTGACGACCTAGATTCCATAAATCCCTTTTGAACACAATTTCAATTCCCACGAATATGGTAATCCACGCTACAAAAAAGAATAGAACCCAAAGCGGTTTTTTCAATCGAGCACCCATTTACTTCTACCTCACATGTTTTTCCCTTATATTACCGTTTTATAGCAGATACTGTCAATATGAGATTCCAAAAAAACAGACTAGCGTTTTACTAGTCTGCTCTCATTCATTATTTCTGACGGATGGTAAATCCTTTGTCAGATTTCTTTTTGTTGTTACGGCGGCGAGAATCTTTCCCTTTATATCCGCGTGTATATTCGTCTTCTAAGACACGGCCACGACGGTCTTCTTTACGCTTGAAGCTTCCTTTTCCGTTACGTCCGCGGTTGTCTTTACGGTCATTACGGTTGTAGTTTCCACGGTTGTTGCCACGTTTGCGGCTTGGCAATGGACGTTCTGGCGTGATTTTAACTGGAATTTCAGTTGGATCTTTAATCATGCTCTTAAGTAATAGAGCTGCCAATTCTTCTGGTTCGTACTCGTCTAATAAGTAAGAGACCGCTTCTTTGAAACGTCTTGGTTCCACAGTTTTCATCATTTCGTCAATAGACTCGATGGCTGTTTTTGTTTGTCCTTCCAAGGCTTCTGTTTGCGTTGGTGGACGAAGGCTTGTCATACGTTTGCGTGTTAATTCTTCAATCACACGTAAGTAATCCATTTCGTTTGGTGTCACGAATGTTACAGACATTCCTTCTTGACCCGCACGACCTGTACGTCCGATACGGTGTACATAGCTTTCTGGGTCTTGTGGGATATCGTAGTTATAGACGTGTGTAACGCCAGAGATATCTAGTCCACGTGCCGCAACGTCTGTAGCGACTAAGATGTCTAAATGGTTGTTCTTGAAGTCACGAAGAACGCTCATACGTTTTTGTTGGCTTAAGTCCCCGTGGATTCCTTCTGCACGGTAGCCACGCATTTCAAGTCCGCGTGCTAATTCGTCTACACGGCGTTTTGTACGTCCGAATACGATGGTTAATTCAGGCGTTTGAACGTCTAATAAACGTGTCATAATGTCGAATTTCTCGTAGTCTTTACATTTTACGAAATATTGATCGATTAATGTCGCTGTCATCTCATTTGATTTGATACGAACATGTTCTGGATCTTTCATAAATTGAACACCGATACGTTTAATATCGTCTGGCATTGTCGCAGAGAATAAAAGCGTTTGGCGGTTTTCTGGAACTTGTTTGATAATCGATTCGATATCTTCCAAGAATCCCATGTTTAACATTTCATCCGCTTCGTCTAAGACAAGTGTTTCCACTGTCGCAAGTTTCAATGTACGGCGTGAAATGTGGTCTAATAAACGACCTGGAGTTCCCACAACGATTTGTGGATTTTCTTTTAATTGGCGAATTTGACGGTTAATGTCCGCGCCACCGTAAACAGCTTGTACACGAATTTTTTTGTCGCGTCCGAGACGGAACAATTCTTCTTGTGTTTGAATCGCAAGTTCACGAGTTGGTGCGATAACAAGTCCTTGTACGCCTTTTTTACTTGGGTCGATTTTTTGAAGCATTGGCAAACCAAATGCGGCTGTTTTACCAGTCCCTGTTTGCGCTTGTCCAATTACATCTAAACCTGCTAGCGCTTTTGGAATGGTTTGTTCTTGAATGGGAGTTGCTTCTTCAAACCCCATTTTTTCGATAGATTCTAGTAAGGCAGAATCCAATCCTAATTCATTAAATTTCATATTTTCCTCCTTGGATACTTCGGTGAGAAGCACACGAGGGATTTCCCTTCATAACAAAAGCCTGGAGCTTTTCGTAAGAGCACCAGACTTCTACAATCGTTTAAATTTCAAACTATCTATTATAAATGTGTGTACATTTCTCAACTCAGCGAATAGTATAGCACGCATCCAGCAAGAATGCAAAGAATACAGACCACCGACTCCTGCTTTTTATTCTTTGAAAATGCTTAAGGAATAAGAATTTCCGGGCTCCAAATCCTTGCGGATTTTTCAATAATAGCTGTAATGGGGCAACGGTTCGAGTCTTTCGTCTCTCACCTTTAAAGCCTCAAAGCTGGAGGTTGAAATAAATTTCTAACTCCAGCTAAGCACAGTGGTTGAATGGTATGAGCTACACTGTAAACAGCTTGCTCATACCTATTCAACTTTGTGGGGGAAAGAAAACGAAACATCCTAGATACAATAATGTATCTAGGGTGTTTCTGTCTTTCTCCCTCACATTTAATGCGATTCCCCATTACTGCTACTATTGAATCTGCTAGATTTTCCGCCCGTATTCACAGCGCATTGACAACCTATAAAAAGCGGGAGGCGGCGGGTGGGTTTGCTTCTCGTGGTGCGGTTGAGAAATGGGAATATTTTTATAATAGATAGTTCTCAGGGAGGGGACGAAAAAAGCGAGGGACGCTTTGGCGTCTCTCGCTTTCCTTTATATTTGTTATTCTGCTTTTAAGGCATCGACGACGGCAAGTAAGCCTGTGCCGTTGCTTGATTTGATAAGGACTTGGTCGCCTTCTTTAAGTTCGGCTTTCAAGTCAGTAATCAAAGCTTCTTTGTCCATGTAATGGTGAAGAGCTGCTATTTCGAACTGACCTTTCAACGCATCATAGAGTGCTTCCATTTCTTCGCCGTACAAGTACACAAGTGCGACTTCGTTTGGAGAAATGACTTCAGAGATGCTAGCGTGCAATTCTTTCGAATGTTCCCCTAGTTCACGGATATCCCCAAGAACGAGGACGCGACGGCCTGTTGCTTCGACTGAAACAAATGATTGAATCACTGATTTCATCGCGATTGGGCTAGCGTTGTAAGCATCGTTTAAGATGGCTACTCCATTTTGGCCTTTCACCCATTGCGTACGGTTCTTCGTTAATTCGAAGTTCGCTAAGGCGGACACGATGTCTAATAGTGGCACGTCTAATGCGCGTGCAATTTCAATCGCAAGTAGTGCATTGGAAACATTGTACGCTCCAAGAATTGGCAATGTTACTGCCACGGTTTCTGTTGGAGTCACTAATTCAAACGCTGTGTGGTCTGAATACAGTTCTATATTTTTTGCTGAGAGTTCCTTACTTCCTTCACCGACTGTAACAATCTTGAAGCTTGCTGGTTTTTCAGCTTGTGCAATGCCTGCTGTAATTAACTCTTCATGCGCTGGATAAATAAAAGTTCCATTTTCTTGTAGTCCAGAAAGGATTTCAAGTTTGGCTTTGGCAATGCCTTCCTTGCTTCCGAGTTGTTCCATATGCGATTCACCAATTAGCGTAATCGCAACAACTTCTGGGCGTGCTAATTTTGATAAGAACTCGATTTCGTGGAAATCACTCATTCCCATCTCTAAGACAAGTGCTTCGGTTGATTCCGGCATATCTAAAATCGTTTGAGGTAAGCCGATATCGTTATTGAAGTTTCCTTGTGTTTTATAGACACGGTAGCGTGCGCCAAGAGCGGCTGCTGTCATGTCTTTTGTCGTAGTTTTGCCAGAACTTCCTGTAATTCCAACGACACGAGGAGATACTTTTTCTAAGTACCATTTCGCTAATTTTTGAAAAGCCTGAAGTGGGTTATCCACCCAAATGGCGCAGATTCCATCTGGTGGCGTTACATCTTGTTTGCCCCATAACACGGCTGTTGCGCCTGCTTGAATCGCTTTTTCTATATAATCATGTCCGTCTGTTTTCCCTTGAAGTGGCACAAAAAGGCTGTTTGGTCCTAATTTTCGTGTATCAAAGGCTACTGACTCAATCGTTTCGAATCGATGTGCCGATTGATAATCAACCGCGCCAACTGCTTTCGTGATTTCGGCAACTGTTCCAATACTCATCGTTCTTCTCCTTACTCTGCATGACGATCGTTATAGCGTTTAAGGGCTAAACGAATCAATTCTTCCACTAAATCTTTATAAGAAATCCCCATTGCTTCCCATAATTTCGGATACATACTAAATTGTGTGAATCCAGGCATTGTGTTCACTTCATTAATGAAGACTTCTTGTGTTTCAGTAAGGAAGAAATCACAACGAGTTAATCCACTACCATCAATCGCACGGAAGGCCGTTTCGGCATATTCACGAATTTTTGCAGAAACTTCCTCAGGAATTGCCGCTGGAATTTGAAGTGTTGTTGTATTGTTGATGTATTTTTCATTGTAATCGTAGAATCCTGCTTGCTTGACCACTTCTCCAACAACTGAAGTATTCACTTCATCGTTTCCAAGAACCGCTACTTCGACTTCGCGGGCATCAATTCCTTGCTCTACAACAATACGGCGGTCGTATTTGAGAGCTTCCTCAATCGCAGTGGTTAATTCTTCACGGTTCGTTGCTTTTGAAATTCCTACGCTTGATCCCATATTAGCAGGCTTCACAAATACTGGGTATCGCAGCGTCCCTTCAATACGATTGTAAATAGCTTCAGGAGATTTTTTGAAATCTGCCTTTACAAAAGGAACAAATGGTACTTGTGGAATTCCTGCTTGTTGGAACAAGTGCTTACTAGCGATTTTATCCATCCCATTGGCACTTGCTAAAACTCCACATCCCACATAAGGTAAATCTAGAATTTCAAAGAGTCCTTGAATGGTCCCATCTTCTCCATTTGGTCCATGTAAAATTGGAAAGACTACTGTATCCGGACCAGCAATATCACTTGGTTGAATGCGAACCCCTGTGGATACTTCTCCTTCAACTGTTGCAAAACGGGCTTCCAGCCCTTCTCTTAAACGAAGCGCTTGATCAAAGGCAACTGGAGCTTTTAATGCTTCCCCTTTTAACCAAGTTCCTTCTTTTGTAATATACACGGGTTCTACATCGTAATATTCAAAATAAATCTCTTTAATAATTGATCCTGCCGTTAAGATTGAAATATCATGCTCGGCACTTTTTCCGCCATAAATGACAACAGCTTTCATATGAATCCTCCAAACTATTCGCTTCCAGCGAACGACCAATCTATGTGGTCCATGTCTGTTATTTTAGATAATAACCTTGCACGTTACAGTATAACAAAACGGCGGAAGCCTTACAAGTTCAGACAAAACCAACAAAAAACACCTTCCAAAGATTCTCTTTGAAAAGTGTTTTAAATGGCATCCGTCATTGGTAATTTTGCTGAAATTTTCCAATTTTGATACGTTTCGTTATACGTTAATTGTCCAATGCGCACATTTTGTGTCACTGCTTTATTTGCGTAATGGTAACGATCTTCCGTTAAGAAAATCGGTATTTCATAAATATCCTCTTGCTTCTTCACTTGATCAAATGCCAAACTGATTCCTTCGCGGTAGAGAGGCATCATTTCTTTTAAAGCTTCAATCGAAATCGCTTCAGCTTCTTTTTCAGAACCAAAGAAGAAAAACTTCGGTGATTGATTTAAAATATCCGTCATCTCAATTTGTACTTGTCTTGATAAGAGTGGTAAAAACTGTTCGATTTTTCGATAATACACTTTAGAATATTCATTATCCAAACATAGGTAAATAAAATTATTTTGTAATTTATAGAAAAACGGCGAGTGTAAATGTGTTTTCGCATGAGAGATATAGAGCAAATCAGCAATCTCTTGCGGCGTGAGTTGATGAACGAATTCAATAGAGTCAAAATCAACCCAGTTTGATGGAGCTTCTTTTCCTTCTGCTACACCTTGAAGATATTCCAACACATTTTTGCGTCCTTTAATCCACATAAATCCAGTATAAGCATCATGAGTGGCAAGACTAGATTTCCCATTCAAAAGGAGGATATTTTGAGGGATTTCAGACTGTGGTAAGGCAGACAAATGGAACGCGATCGATTTCGCCAACACATGGTTCGATACGCTATCATAATGGATATACAATTGTTTTGCCACAGACTCCCACCTCCTAAGTTTTATAATCTCCATTATAAATGATTTTCAAACTATAAAACATATAAATTAGATTACATTTTGCAAATGAACCGTTTTCTTTTGTAACAATTTAGCAACATTCTAAAGTAGATTTTCCACCCATTATACACAAAAAGAGTCGAAGTGACTTCTTCAACTCTCTTTCTTTCCTTCTACAAGAGTATCCATTCTTAACAGTTAACTTTCTGAGTAATCTTTTTCACAGCAATATCTATTCTTTCAATCACTTCCCAATAATCTGTTGGGAAGCCCTTTAATTCAACAATATCCACAGGATCAAAATGCTACACTAAATGACGAATCACTTGGTGATGAAGAAAAACCAGATCTTTAAAGTCCTCTAACGAAATAGAGTGCAACCCTTCAATATACGCACATAATTATTCATAAGCTTCTTTATGAAAGAGGCTTTCTTCATGTAAATAATACAAGAACGTTCCCTCTTCTAGTAATACATTTCTTTTAATACACGACATCCACTTAACCTCTTTCCGTATCGCTAAAATGTTCCACTTTCTGAAAACAAAAAGACTGAGGAAACCCCAGTCTAATTTCTACATTTTTTCTAAACGTTTAATACGGTTTTCCGTTGAAGGGTGGGTTGCAAAGAGTGAATCTCCACTTTCTCCAAACGGATTCGAAATGTATAATGTTGCACTTTGTTTATTAGCTTCTGTCATTGGCGGTGCTTCAGAAATCTTTCTTAGGGCAGAAATAAGTCCATAAGGATTTCTTGTGAATTCGACTGCTGTTGCATCCGCTAAATATTCACGGTTTCTGGATAATGCGAGTTGTAAAATCGTCGACATAAAAGGTCCAAGAATCATTGCGACTAGACCAATCACCATAAAAATTGCATTGGCTCCGTCTTCATCATCATTATCACTACTTCTTCTTCCGCCACCCCAGAACATCATTCGACTACCGAATTGAACCAGTAATGCTATGACTGCTCCAAGCGCAATAGCGATGGTTTGTAAACGAACATCATAGTTGCGAATATGCCCAAATTCATGAGCAATAACGCCTTCCAATTCCTCACGATTTAATCGTTCAAGTAACCCAGTTGTCACTGCTACTGCTGCTGTTTGAGGCGAACTTCCTGTTGCAAAAGCATTCGGAGATTCATCTTGAATAATAAACACTCGAGGCATTGGAACTTGAGCAACCATCGACATATCTGTCACAATATTCCATAACATTGGCGCTTGATTCTTATCCGTGATTTCTCGGGCATGATTTAACTGCATCACTACATTTGTCGCATTCGAAATCATCATCAATGAATAAATTCCACCAATCACTACAGCAAGGATTACTCCAGCTGTTGCATTATTTAATGTGAAATACCCGATGCCGATTCCTACCGCGATGAAGAGCACCATATATAAAGCAATCACAACAATTGTTCTTCTTTTATTAGAAGCAATTTGCTGATGTAACATATCAGTACTCCTTCCTTCAGATTAACGATTGATTAGAATTTAACTTCAGGAACTTTACGAGCTTCTACTGGAGTTTCTAACAATTCTTCTTTTGTAAATCCACCAAATCCAGCAACGATGTTTGTTGGAATAGATTCAACAGTAATATTGTATTTCGCAACACTTGAATTGTACAATTGGCGAGAATAAGAAATTTTGTTTTCTGTATTTGTCAATTCTTCTTGTAAGTTTAAGAAATTTGTGTTGGCTTTTAAATCTGGATAGCTTTCCGCTAAAGCAAAAACCGTTTTTAAAGCACCTGATAATTGGTTAGATGCATCCATTTTTTCTTGTGGTGAAACATCATTTCCCATCCCAGCGATTTGGTTTCTCATCGCGATAACTTGAGATAATGTTTCTTGTTCGTGTTTTGCATATCCTTTTACCGTTTCAACAAGGTTTGGAATTAAGTCATTACGACGTTGCAATTGAACATCGATTTGTGCCCAAGCTTCCTTCACCCAGTTTTTTTGTTGTACAAGGCTGTTGTATGCGAAAACGCCCCAAATAACTAGCACAACTACAATTCCTAAAATAGTATATACTACTGACATAATGTCACGCTCCTTTAATTTAAGTACCCCTATTGTACCATATTTTCAAAATTACGTGTAAAATAGAAGATAAATATATTATATCAGATTACAAGGCTGTGTACATCCTCCTCAGGTCAAAATGAACAGCCTAAAGGAGATTTATGATTCAAAACCACTTTTTATCCCCCATCCAACAGGATATCCCTGAAGAGTATCCTTTGCCTATCCCTAAAGCATATATCGATTTTATTCGCGAAAATGGAGCAGGATATTTCAAAGACACTAAAATTTATACAAGCGAGCCTACTCGATTTGGGATCGATTATGCTTTATGTAATGGAATTTGCGGTTTTACTTCGGGCGATTTTTTCCCTAGTATCTTTTGCAAAGAATGGCAAAGTGAACAGACTTCCCTGCCTGAGTATTTGATTGTTTTCTTCCAGGATGGCCCTGTCTATTATTGCTTTGATGTCCAAAAAGGCCCTCATTCAGAACCGAGTATTCGTTTAGTGGATACAGAAATGGATCAATGGCTCACCTTAGCGGAGAACTTCTCTTCATTTCTAGAACAATTACACGAAACTACCGAAGAGATTTCTTATGATTCTAAAGATTGGGTTTCTATTCATACTTTAAATCAACACATGGGTCAAAGAAACATCCCCTATCAAGAAGAGCTACTAGAAATTCTGCAAGATTCTACTCCCCAGCTATTTCTTCGTTGGGTAGCATACCTCTTGGAATATTCTAAAAATGAAAATGAGCGAAACATTGCTCTGGAGAGATTTCAGTTTGTTCAATCATATCTCTCCTTACAATTTTCTTCGTTTCCAGAGTATCAAATCTGTTGCCAATACAGCCAACCAGAATCATAAAAGGCTTTAGAACAGTGTTCTAAAGCCTTTTCGATTACATATTCAATGTTGTAAATGAGTAAGGAACTAACTCCTCTAATTTTAATTCAAGGATATCTCCTTTTCCATTCAATAGAAATACTGGAATTTCTGGTCCACAGAACTCAACCATGACTTGACGGCAAATATTACAAGGAGGTAGGAATCCTTCAGTCTTTCCTGCAACAGCAATGGCTGCAATATCTCCTTGGCGGTAGCCTTGAGAAGCTCCATAAAAAATGGCACTGCGTTCCGCACAGTTTGTCACACCAAACGATACATTCTCCACATTCGCTCCTGTAATCACGCGTCCATCCTTGTATAAAACAGCCGCACCTACAGGAAATTTTGAATAAGGACAGTAGGCATTTTTTAATACTTCTTTTGCTTGCTCCATAAGAGCTACTTTATCAATCGTCATTCGTCGAACTCCTTTTTATTGTTGTATTCCTATTATACAGATTTTAATAATAGTTTCAATACTCAAAAATTTAAATTTCCTACCAGAGTCCTAGGTTATGCCCCTTTAACTGTGGTACACTAGGTTCATTAGTGAAAGGAGCTAAACGATGCTACAGTTACAACATATTTCAAAAGTTTATCATACAGCTAATCAAGAGTTTCACGCGTTGAAGGATATCTCGATTCGCTTCCGTAAAAATGAGTTTGTCTCCATTCTCGGGCAATCGGGTTCTGGGAAAACCACCCTATTAAATATCATCGGTGGACTCGATCAATACACATCTGGTGATTTACTCATCCAAGGAAAATCAACGAAGCAATTTAAAGACCGAGATTGGGATAGCTACAGAAACCACACAATCGGATTCGTCTTCCAATCGTATAATCTCATCGGCCACCAAACGGCACTCTCGAACGTCGAGATTGCGATGACGCTCTCTGGTGTTTCAAAAGCAGAACGCAAAAAACGTGCCATCGAAGCGCTCGAACGCGTTGGATTGAAAGACCATTTATATAAGAAGCCAAGTCAGATGTCTGGGGGACAAATGCAACGGATTGCGATTGCGCGTGCCCTTGTCAATAACCCAAAAGTAGTTTTAGCCGACGAACCGACTGGAGCGCTCGATTCTGAGACTTCCCTTCAAATCATGGAGTTATTAAAAGACATTGCCAAGGAACGTCTGGTCATCATGGTGACGCATAACCCAGAACTTGCTGAAAAATATTCTACTCGAATTGTACAAGTGTTGGATGGCAGTATCTTGAGCGACTCAGATCCGTATAACCCAACAGAGGAGATAACACAAGGCGATATTCAGTTCACAAAAACGAAGATGAGTTTTATTACGGCGTTGGCCCTTTCGTTTAATAACTTATTGACGAAGAAAGGCCGTACCTTCCTGACTGCCTTTGCAGGTTCTATCGGGATTATCGGGATTGCCCTCATCTTAGCTCTTTCAAATGGTGTAAGTGACTATGTGAAGAAAGTGCAAGAAGATACCCTCGTTTCTCTTCCGCTGACGATTAGCGAGCAGAACCAAAGCAATCTGCTAGCGACCTCTCCGGATTTAAGCGATAAGCCTTATAAAGACAATAACGAGCTCGGCGTCAATACGGTGTTGACGAATTTATTGAAAAAACAAATTGGGAAAAACGACATCGCGTCCTTCAAGGCATACTTGGACGAACACGCATCTGAAGTCGCAAAATTGGCAAAAGACATTCGTTATCAATACAATTTACAACCATATATTTATGCGAGCGATACTTCCAATGGTCCAAAAAGTATCCTTCCTTCCACTCTTGCAGATGAAGTCGAAACCTCTAACCAAACAATGAAAGGCTACTTGCATAATATTGACTATTGGAGTGAACTTTCGAGTGATACGACCATGTTAGAAAGTCAGTACGATGTTTTGGAAGGACGTTTTCCAACAGATAAATCAGAAATTGTTTTGATTGTTGACGAAGATAACCAAATCAGTGACCTCCTCCTTTATAGCTTACGCATCAAAAATCCAAGCGAATTAAACGATGTGAAGAAACTGGACGAACTCAAATCACAAACGTATCAATATAGCGATTTCATTGGAAAAACATTCAAAGCCGTTGTCAATACGAATCGATTCGTTAAGGAGAACAACCAATGGATTAATAAAATTGACGACAAATCGTATATGAAAACACAAATTGAGAATGGCCTTGAGCTTAAAATCGTCGGTGTTCTCCGTCAAAAAGAAGGCACAAGATCTAGTGTAAACTCTCCTTCTGGCGGTGTGGCTTATACAAGCGCCCTTATCGATTACACTTCTGAACAAATTCAAAATAGTGACATCGTGAAGGAACAAGAAGCCAACCCAACCATTAATGTATTTACTGGAAAAGAATTTGCCAAAGATCCAAAACCATTCAATTCGGCTGATTTAACCGAAGAAGAAAAAATTCAATTGGCAAAAATGACGCCTGAACAACAAGTGCAATACATCCAACAATACAACGACAACTTGGCTGCCACTTACGAGGAAAACCTCGCAAAATTGGGTGTCATCGACAAATCCAAACCGGCTGCCATCGAGTTCTACACCTCTTCGTTCCAACAAAAACAAGAGTTGAAGGATTTCATCAACTCCTATAACACGGCCAAAAAAGACGCCGGCGAAGACGATAAAGTGCTCGCCTACTCCGACGATATTCAAACCATCATGTCATCCATTACAACAATGGTGGGCGTGATAACAACGGTGCTCGTTGGTTTTGTGGCTATCTCCCTTATCGTTTCATCGATTATGATTGCGATTATCACGTATATCTCAGTTCTCGAACGTACAAAAGAAATTGGAATCTTACGTGCAATGGGAGCTTCCAAGAAAGATATCCGTCGCATTTTTACCGCAGAAACTGCTATCGAAGGATTTATCTCCGGGGTGCTCGGTATCGCGATTACGCTCCTTGCGACTTTCCCTATTAATGCGATTGTTGCACAAACAACCAAAGTCGACGGCGTTGCACAATTACCATGGGATGCCGCTCTTATCCTAATTCTCATTTCTATCTTTCTTACAGTATTAGCTGGTCTCATCCCTTCACGCATTGCAGCGAAGAAAGATCCAGTCGAATCGCTCCGCAGCGAATAACAACTAAATCTCAAAAGGTGGATAAAGTCCAAGACTTTACCCACCTTTCTTATTTCCAAAATTAACATATATGTTAATTAACAAATATGTTAATTTTGGAAAGCCTTACCCAGCACCTCTGGAGTCTTAAAAGCAAAAGACAACTCGACTTCTCACGACCAATTGTATTAGCACCAAGGTTAGCGTAAGGACAGAATTTAATTCAAAACTTATTCAGTGGAACGAAAAAACACCTTCAGATGATATAGTGGTATCCTTACATTTACCACTATTAAAACATCTGAAGATGTTTACAGTGAAACTGATTTGGTTTATTGATAAAGTTGAGCTCGCCATCGCAGAAATGGCGTGCGTTTCCCGAAACGTCCGCACGACTCGTTCCGAGTCCCTTCCGGCGTTCCAGTCCAACGGTCCATTTCTGAGCGCGATGTCTCACATCCTAGGCTAAGGACCCCATTGGATCCCATGGGGCTAACACAATTGGTTCGCTGTTGAAAGCGTCGAGTTGCTCTTTTGTAAGCAAGTCTTTTCTGATAACGATCTGGTACGTAAACTCATCCATCCACGCATCGCTCATCATCCAGAACCCTTCAACCCCAGATTCTTCACCCCAACTGTTTTCCACTTTCCAGCGATTTGGTTTGCCATCGACAAGGTTCACCCCTGTTAATACCATCGCGTGCGTCATTAAGCTATCGCCGTATTCAAGACGTTCACCTTTTGTGAGTGAATAGTCGATTCCCGTTAAGCCTTTAAGGTCGAAGTTGTTTAGAGCTAGACGGCCATTTCCCCGGTTTGAAGATTGACCGACATCGCAACCGAACCAGACAGACTCGCCTTGTTCTAGTTGGCGAATCGCTAACGCTTTGAACGTTGCCATATCAAGGTTCAAGTAGCGCACTTGGTTCCCAACGACATTTCCAAGCATCTCAACAGTGTATGAACGGTTGAATGGTTTGTCCGCTGTTGGTGAGTTGATAATAGACACGTAATCGTCCAAGTTCAAGCCTACGAATTGTTCGAAGAAGCTTTGCGGTGTCAAGTTCAAGTGACGATGGAATTCCTTGTCTTTATCGCGATATTCGAAATCGAATGTTTCTGGCGGAGTTCCGAGAGTCACGCTTAGTAAGTCATACACTTCTTGCATTAATTGTTTACGTGTTTCTTTGATTTCCTCTTCGCTAGCACCTCTTGCCACTAAGTCACGGAGCACTTTTGCGTCTTGGCGAAGTTTTTTATTTAAATATTTGTTCAAATCGCTTGAAGCCGAGCTTGAAAAACTTTCAGGCATCACACTCTTTGGCACAACTCCATATTTTTTGAAGATAGACACAATCATATCCCATTGCCCACCGTCTTGTTGAGGGGTTTGTAAAAGGAAGGCTACATTGCGGCTTGTCACAGGTTCGCCCGCTGTTTTTAAAATATTTTCATGGAAATAATTGGCCTTTTCGTATTTATCCCAAAAGAAAGTATAACTTTGTGAGAGTTCAAATTCTTCGAGCTTGAAGTTATTAAAGAGTCTGTGGCGGAATGTATTCAGCGCTGCAAACATCCAGCAACGACCAGAAGCCTTTTGGTTGGCTACTTTTCCGTGTTCCAAATCAATCGAATACACCGGCTGATTTTCCACAACAGACGCAACCGTCTCACTAGATCCTTTCAAACCATTCTTCACCGCAGCATTTTGGGCCACAATACGCTCTGGCTTACTTCGAAAACTTTCTTTATATTGTTTCGTCAATTCCTTCGTTAACGTAAACATCACTTCATCTCCTTTAACCTTAATATTCTTATCGTACTCCTCTTAAGAAACGGATGCAATACGATTTAATAAAAAAGCAACAATATTCTTTATATTTTGTTTCCATCAAAAAAGACGGTATCCCTACCGCCTTTTTCTAACACCCTCTTATTTAGTAAAATCTGCCATATTGATTGGAATGACCCTTCCGTCTGGCAAGCGTAATTCCGCTGTTCCATCCATATTAAAGACTAAACTATCTAATCCAACCCCATAATTAGCAGCAAACTTAGCAAGTTTTTCTTGGACAGGATCCACTGCAGGCTCGTCATTCTCTCCTGAATCTAAACTAGGCTCTGTACCTTCATTTTCATGAGGCTTTGGAGTCGATGGAGTTTCAGGTTGGGATTGCGAATCACTTGGCTTAGACGTTAAGTCTGAAGGTTTCTCTTCTTTCGTTGTTTCCTTTGGTTCTTCTGAAGTACTTTGCGGCGCCTCTTCTGGTTGTTTTTCTTTTTCTCCTTGTCCCTTTTCCCCTGTATTTGCTGTGGATGGTTCTGTTTTTTCTGCATCTTTTTGCGCATGCTCTTGGAATTGTTTGAGCACTCCCGGTTCTTCCGTCTTTTGTTTTGGATCTAAGACTGGAACTTCAACCACATAATATGATTCATTTTCTTCGTAAGGGTTCGCCATAAAAGTCACTCGAATGACATTCCCCGGAGTAGAAGTGACTCCTTTATAGGCTTCAGGAATCGGCAACTGAATTTCCCCTACTTTATAGTTATTTTCCAAGTATGGTGTTCCGTGGAACTCATCAAACACACGGACCAATGCTTCTGTTCCTCCCGGAATCTTATACTGTGGTTTCAATCTGAGATGAGTGTCCCCGGCATAAAACGGATAGAAAATAGTATGACTAGCCATTTCATAAGCAAGAGATGCAGTCACTGTGAACGTTCCTTCATAATGAACTTCTGGATAATCTTTTGAAGTGATACTATATTTAAACGTCTCTCCTGGCAGATACGATTTGAGAAGTTCAAAATTGGCAATATTTCCAACTCCATCTCCAAACACTCGCCCAGATAGCTTTTCTAGTTGATGTCCGTCTGGAGTCGTGAGTTTCACAATCATATTCGTCCCTAATTTTTCATCGATTCCCGGAGCAAATGTGAATGAAACACGCTTCTGCCCATTGGCTAAAGTAAAGGCCTGATTATTAAAGGTGCTTGCTTTCAACAGCGCAATTGCTTCTTCTAATTCCGCACCAGTATACACTTTATTATTCCGTTTTTTGGCTACTCCATCTTCTGGTTTAGAGGTTTCATAATCATGATGAGAATGCCCTCCGCTAAACGGTTTACTCTCATCAATAGGTTCTGCGTGATGATGATCTCCATGAGGATAAATAATTGAATTTTTTTCCTTATCGACTACAATTTGGTCTCGTTTAACCCCATATTCTTTCATAATTCGAGCAATTTTTTCCTCGATTTTTTTCTCTAACTCTTTTTCCTCTTTATTCTCCTGAGTCGTATTTTCTGAAGGAGTCACTTCCTGCGTGGTATTTGGTTGATTATTCTCGGGTGCTTCCTCAACCTTTCGACCATAATACCGCGCTCTGGCTTCTTCTAGGTTTTCTTTAGGAATCAAATATTCCCATTGACTATTTACGAGTTGTTCATATGGAATTACATGAACATCTTTTAAACTACCATTATGAGCTACTAATAAATACTTGCTTGTTTTTCCAATAATATGATTTCCATCAAATAAAAATCCATCACTCGTAGGATAATGAATTCCTGGAAATTGTTTTTCACTTGAAGAGGAATCCGGTACTCGATTCTCTTCTCTAGAAGTTGAAGGAGGTGTTGAAAGGAATGCTCCTGTTGTTCCTCCAAAATTAGATTGAACTAGACCTGGTGAAGATAACGAATGAGCGGTCTGATTCAATTGGCTTTTATAAATAAAGTGGTAATGATCCCCGTGTCTCACCACATATCCAAGCTCATTCTCCTCAACAACATCTTTGAAATCAAAAGTATAATGGTCCTCCTTAGAATTCAATGGATAAGATGTCTTCCTATCTTTATGCTCGAAAATAGCATCTTTCGGGACTTCTCCATAGACAAAATGATAGTGATCTCCATGTTTTTTGAGATAACCATTTGTAAAAACTTCACCTACAATAGTTTTAGGTTTATTCTTTTTAATTTCTTCAGCTGCTTTCTCGTATTTTGCCATTTTCTCCTTATCGATTTCTTCTTTTGTTGTTTCCTCTGCAACTGGTTCTTCTTGTTTCACAGCGCCTTGTTGATTCACCCACACAAATCCGCCTAATAGAGCGATACTCGCACTTCCAATAAAGAGTGATTTCTTTAGTAATTTCATTGAATTTCCCCAAAAAATATTCTAAATCGTATTTATTACGTTTTACAATATACTACCCTACCTCACTTCTGTCAACCACCTTGTGAGAAAAATCTTCAATCTTAAACTTTTAACTCTAACCATAACCGTTTAAAAAACCCATAAAAGAATCGAGTTTTAATCGATAAATAAAAAATTTGAATTATACTAATAGCTAATCCATCACCAAAAGGAGTTTATCATGAATTCTTCTTTTAAAAAAATCATCTTAATGAATACCTTATACGGAATACTTTGGGGAGTTATTTTTATCTGGGCTAAATACATGGATGTCATTAGCAAAGCCCCTAAAGGCGGGGTGTTCCGATTTGATTTTCAATCATTTGTTGGTTGTATTTTGCTATCTGGAATTTATCTGTTTCCACTTTTTAAAATGACCGTTAAAAATACGAACCTCCATGAGTGGAAAAAATCAATCGCTTTAAGCCTCTCTATGATCCTTGCTTTCTTAGTTGGAACTTTTGATATTTCAAAAAAAGCATTCCTCATCACTCACGAGGGCCTCTTGTATATCCTTGCAATTGTTCTATTTCACCAACTGTTATTCCTCATCTACAAATTCTTCAAAAGAAAAAAACAGGCTTAAAACTTTTTAATGGAGACGATATTCCTATATATTTCATTTACAAAAAAACACCGGCTAAACCGGTGTTTCTTTATTCCTCATTCAATCTTCCAAGATAATACTTAAAAGTATCCTCATCATTCCCTAATTTTCCAAAGAACATTTCGTCAATATGTTCAATTTTAGGTACTGCTTCTTTTAATATTAATTCAGCTTTTTCGTTCAAAATAACGGCTTTTGCTCTAGTATCTCTGGAATGTTCTTGTCTTTTTACAAAATCCTTTTTTTCCAACAAACTTAATATTTGAGACACCGTCATAACATCTATTCCCGAAAGTTTAGAAATCATTACTTGAGTAACCTCATTTTCAGTTTGCAATAAATAAGCAAGTGCAGCTAAGACTACAAACTGAGGATGTGTTAGGTTAATTTTTTTTAGTTCTTGTTTAATCATAAAATGCCATTTATTATAGGCTCTCATAAATAGCAAACCGGTCGATTTCTCAGAATCCTTCTTATATTTTGATGTAAACAATCAAAGATCACCTTAACTTTCTAAGTATTTTTTTAGGATAAAGATAGAGTCTGGAACATCTGAAAAAACTTGTTTTAAAAATTCCAAGTGTTGGATATCTTCACTATCTAAGCTTACAGAATGTTTTATAATTACACTCCCATCATTATTATCGATAATTTGATGTCCAAAAAGTATATCCCCAAATGGAGTAGCCGTTTTATCCCAAAATTCTTCAAATACTTTTACATGGGTAAGTTCGTATTCCATTGGAGGCATGCCTTCAAGCTCCATAATTCCTTTTGAACCTGTTTCAAAATTACCTTTTAAAGTAATATTTTTTAAATCTTCCTCCCAAGTATACCATTTTTCAATATTGGCATAGTACTCCCAAGCCTCTTCTTTAGTTGTTTGGATTTTTAAGCTAAAACTAAATTCCATAATTATTCCTCCTTATAATAAGTACACTTATTATAAATACTTTTATTATTAGTGTCAAACAGAATAGAATCTTTATTGATTTTATTACTAGCATACAAATCATGGAAATTCACAACTAGGATAGAATATTCTTAAAAAGAGTGAAAAACCCCTTCGAATTCTATAGCAATCATCATAGCGAGTGTAATCGATGCGAATTAGTGACTCTGGAAACTTATTTCCTAGAGTCACTTTGAGGCTCGATAGGAGCTGAGACTTAAGGCTCAGCCCGGTACAGCTATAATGATTGCTATGAAGATATCCGAAAGGACTCGAAGTACATTGTAAACACCAGTGTCTTATACGTAAGTTGCCTTAACAAAAATTAAACAGAATATCTAGCTGCTCCAAGCGTAGAGTGTGATGGATAAACAAAACGAGCATCAGTGGATTGAAAGAATAGTGGGAAATCGTATTGAAACGAATAAGAGGGAGTTAGGAATTGATTCCTTACTCCCTCTTTGAGGCTTCAAAGGTGAGTGACTACAGGCACGAGCCGGTACCCCACTATGACTCTTTCAATCTTCAAACTGATGCTCGAAGGTTTATCCACCCCATCAAAAGATGGATGAATCTGTCAGATATTTTGTTTTATTTTACTGGCGTTAAAGTAATGAACTGCTCGATGTTGTCGGCAACTTGCGCCAACGCTTTCTTCCAAAATGCGCTGTCTTCAACATCCACGCCCAACACCTTCGCAGTATCTTCCGCAGAAGTCACCGTTGTCGCACGCAATAACTCTTGATATTTCTCAACGAATCCTTCAGGTTGCTCTTGATAGATGGCATATAACCCTTTAGAGAACAATCCGCCGAATGCGTATGGGAAGTTGTAGAAGCTTAAGCCGCTGCTGTAGTAGTGCGGTTTGCAAGCCCACATATATGGATGCATTGCATCTGGATCTAATCCATCGCCGTATGCTTCTTTTTGGGCATCCAACATTAATTGTTCTAAGTCTTTCGAGAACATAAAGCTCTTTTCACGGTTTTCAAATACTGCTGATTCGAATAAGTAACGTGAGTAGATGTCCACGATGATTTGTGTTGTATCTTGTAATTGAGATTCCAATAAGGCTACTTTTTCAGCATCGCTTGCTTGGCTAATCACTGTGTTCATTACGATATTTTCGTTGAAGGTTGACGCAGTTTCAGCAACAGGCATTGAGTACTCTTGGTTTAATACACGGTGATTTTCGATATGTAAACCGTGGTACGCATGTCCTAATTCGTGCGCAATTGTTACAACGTCGCTTAATGAGCCAGAGAAGTTTGTTAAGATACGTGATTGTTTGATGAATGGTAGATTGCTACAGAACGCGCCCCCCACTTTTCCTTTACGTGGTAAGAAGTCGATGTAGTTATTTTCGTATGCTTCTTTTGTCATCTGTGCTAAATCTTCTGAGAACCCTTTAAAGTTTTCTAATAAGAATTCTTTCGACTCTTCGATTGTGAAACGACGTGAGCTTTCTCCGATTGGTGCAAATAAGTCGTAGAATGGTAATCCATTTTCATGACCTAAGAGGGAAGCTTTATGTTTTAAGTAAGCGCGGAATTGTGGTAAGTATTCGCGAATCGCTTCAAGAAGCGCATCTAATGTTTTACGAGACATACGAGATGCTTCTAATGTTTGTGCGAGGGGTGATTCAAAACCGCGTAAGCTTGTTTCTGTTAGGACTTGTTGTTTAATATTGTTTAAAGCAAATGCGATTGGTTCTTTAATCGTATCGTACATTTTCAATTCTGTTTCGTACGCCTCTTTACGAACCGCTGCATCTGCGTCATACGCCATATTACGAATTTCGCTAAGGGTTACTTTTTCGCCTTTAAATTCGCCTTCAACGCCTGAAGTCATCGCTTCGAAGAGTTGTTCCCAACCATCTCCACCGCTGATAGAGAATTTCGCAATCACATCTTCTAATTCATCGGATAATAGGTGTTTGTATTGTTGTTTTGCTTCTGCAAAGTAGAATTCGTAGTCTTTTAGATTTTCGTCGGAAGTGATATCAGTTTCTACGCTTCCGATAAATTTGTAAACTTTGGTATACGCACTGTTTAACGCAGCATACGCATTTCCGAATAATGTACGATATTTATTCGCTGTTTCGTCTGTTGTGTTAGCAGTTAATGTTAAATTAATGTAGTTTCCAAGACGGTTGCTTAAGACGCTGAACTCTTCTAGCGCTGTGATTGCTGCTTTGATAGATTCTAAGTTATCTTCGAGCGTTAAGCCGTTGAATACCTCTCTAAAGTTTGAAAAACGTTCAAAGTCACGTTGAAACTCTTCACTTTCAAATGAAGGGTAAATTTCTTTTAATGACCATTCTGTTGACATTTCGGATCCCCCTTATTTCACTATATGTTTTATTCTACCCAATTTTTCTGAAAATTCATAGTGTAAGTACCTTTATTCTCCCCCAAACAACGTGTATACTTAAAGGGCAAACACTGTTCAAAAAGGAGTTCTTATGAAAAAGACTTGGAAAGAATTGTTCCCAGATGCTCTTCTTGGAGAATCGACTCAAAATGCTGTTCCTGTAGAGTTGAACGGCGAAACGATTTTTCTCTTAGAAAAAAGTTTATCTGAACGTGAACGATTCCTCATTCAAACATTAACTACACAATCGACAAAAACAACAGCTCCAACGCATCCTTGGCTTGCCTACTTAGAAGGAAAAGGGGCTCTTCCAAGCGAGACCGCCTATATTCAAAGCGTGCATTTAGCCGTCTTTCCAAAACAGGAAGGCGTCTTTCACGAAAAAGACTGGTTAGAATTCGTCGAGAACCTAACCGTTGGGTCGCTTGCCATCTTCAAAAACTTCCGCCATCATTACACGCTGGTCGTGAATCCGGAAGTCTCAACCGCTCTTGCTAGCACTCTTTTTGAAGTAAAATCCGCTATTGAAGACGACTTTGCGGTAGAACTGCAAATCTTTATTGGGAACCGATGGGCAACGAATACGAATACCCCACTACTGTACCAAGCCGAGAAAGCTCTATTTGTTGAATATTTATTACATTCTCATAAGCGCTCTTGTCTAGAATTCTCACCTGTTCTTCTATGGGGAATCGCCAATGGACTGGTGGATATTGCTCCGATAGCGGATGAACTACTTCTTCTTTTAAACGTAGAGGAAGTAAAAGAGTTCGTTGAAGCCCTTTGGGATGCCCATGGAAACGTCTCAAAAGCTAGCAAAAAATTATTCTTACACCGGAACACTTTACAATACCGCATCGACCGTTTTGCAGAACAAACCGGACTCAACGTCAAGGATATGAACGACCTTACGCTCTGTCACTTACTCTTACAAAAACAAAGTTACTAAAAAACAGCCACTTCTATATAGCATAGAAGTAGCTGTTTTCATTATAATATTACGCTTTTACAGCTTCTTTTTTAGGAGCGACTTTTGTTTCTTTAATCGTCACTTTCCCTTTTTGAGAACCGATTGTCACTTTTTGGCCGAAGCGAATTTCTCCGCTGAGGAGTGCTTCACTTAGTGGGTCTTCGATTTTCTTTTGAATCGCGCGACGAATTGGACGTGCCCCGTATTCTGGGTCGAATCCTTCTTCCGCAATTAAATCAATCACACCAGAAGTGAATTTCAATTCAATATTCAGTTCCGCAAGACGAGTCTTAATGTCTTTTGTCATCAATTGAACGATTTGACGTAATTCAGGTTTCGTCAATTTATGGAAGACGATAATTTCATCGATACGGTTCAATAACTCCGGACGGAACGCATTCTTCAACTCTTCGCGGATGCGTTTTTCCATTGCTGTATGGTCGTGTTGTACGTTTTTTGCACCGAAACCAACTGATTTTTCATCTCTTAAAGCCGTCGCTCCAAGGTTTGAAGTCATGATAAGAATCGTATTTCTGAAATCGACTTTACGTCCTTTTGAATCTGTTAGATGTCCATCGTCTAAAACTTGCAATAAAATATTAAACACATCTGGGTGGGCTTTTTCAATTTCATCTAAGAGAATCACAGAATAAGGTTTGTTACGAATCTTCTCTGTTAATTGACCGCCCTCATCAAATCCAACGTATCCAGGAGGCGAACCGACTAAACGGCTAACCGCGTGTTTCTCCATATACTCAGACATATCGATACGAACGAGTGCATCTTGGTCGCCAAACATCGCTTCCGCTAACGTTTTAGCTAACTCTGTCTTACCAACCCCTGTAGGTCCAAGGAATAAGAATGAACCGATTGGACGTTTTGGATCTTTCAATCCGCTACGAGCACGACGAATCGAACGAGCTACTGCTGATACAGCTTCTTCTTGTCCAATCACGCGTTGATGCAATTCTTTTTCAAGGTGAACGAGACGTTCGCTTTCTTTTTTCTCCATTTGTTTTAATGGAATACCAGTCCATTGAGATACCACTTCTGCAATATCTTCTTCAGTAATGGCCGCAACGAATTCTTGTTTGGCTTCGACTTCTACTTTGTGACGTAGTTTTTCAAGCTTGTCGCGTTTGGCTTGTTCTTTTTTGCGTAAACGAGCTGCTTCTTCGAATTTTTGTTCACGAATCGCATCGTCTTTCTTCTGTGCTAGTTCTGCGACTTCTAATTCTAGTTTTTGAAGCGGAGAATGTTTGCCGCTACGATCTAGTCGAGCTTTAGCTGCTGTTTCGTCCATCAAGTCGATAGCTTTATCTGGTAATTTACGAGACGTAATATAACGGACTGATAATTGAACTGCTGCTTCAATCGCTGCGTCAGTGATTTCTACGCGGTGATGCTCTTCATAACGTTTGCGAAGGCCTTTTAAGATCTCAACGGTATCATCTGCACTCGGTTCATTCACTTGAATGGATGCAAATCGACGCTCTAATGCAGCATCTTTCTCAATATATTTTTGATACTCATCTAACGTTGTCGCCCCAATGACTTGGATTTCTCCACGTGCAAGCGCTGGTTTTAGAATATTAGAAGCATCAATCGAACCTTCCGCTCCACCTGCGCCAATCAACGTATGCAACTCATCAATAAAGAGAATCACATCTTGTTCACGGTACACTTCATCCAAGATTTTCTTCATGCGTTCTTCGAATTCACCACGATATTTTGTTCCAGCAACAACTGCACCCATATCTAACATCATTAAGCGCTTCTCTGCAATTTCTTCAGGAACTTCACCAGAAACCATTCGTTGAGCCAACCCTTCAACAATAGCTGTTTTACCAACACCTGGTTCCCCAACAAGGACTGGATTATTTTTCGTACGACGACTAATAATTTGTATAATACGACGTACTTCTTCTTCACGACCAACTACCGGATCAATCTTTCCTTGACGTGCTAGTTCTGTTAAGTCACGTGCTAATCCATTTAATGTAGGTGTTCCTTCTTGGCTAGATTCTTGGCGAGCTTTTCTTTTAGCAACTCCTGAATTAGCTGGTTGAATTCCTATTTTCCCATAGATTTCTTTCATTAATTCTTGAGGGTCAACTTGGTTATCACGAAGAATCTTCGTTGCTAATACTTCTTCACGTAATAGGGCTAATAATAAGTGTTCTGTCCCTACTTGCGGCACTTCGAGGCGTTTTGCTTCATCTGTAGCAGATAAAATCACCTTTTTAGCTCTAGGAGAATAAGGCATTAAATAAGGATCCATCTGTTTACGATTTGAGCCATATCCAGTCAGTGATTCGATTTCCGTACGAACAATTTCTGCTGTGAGGCCTGCTGCACGTAGTACATGACCAGCAATCCCTTCTTGTTCCAAGATTAATCCTAATAATAAATGCTCTGTTCCAACAGCCTGATGCTTAAATAAAATAGCTTCTCTAGCGGCTAAGACCATCGCACTTTTTGCTTTTGGTGTAAAAATTTCACTCATGGACTTTATCCTTTCTGTTTCTAACGATACTTCAAGTTATCGATTAATTTTTTCATCATATTACTACGAATTTCATCTCCATTTTTAACAGAAACTGGGAACGTGTCCTTCTCCATCATCAAAGCCATCATTTGGGCTTCACGTTTTGATATTAATTCGTTCTCATATAAATTTTGTAATAAATGATTTGCTTCTCGTACTGATAGTTGAGGCGGAATTAAATCTCCTAAAGTATTTAGAACATCCATTTCATCCACTAAATTTACTTT
>NZ_CALHIF010000067.1 GCF_938030755.1 uncultured Granulicatella sp.
AAGGCGGTATTTTCTTCTTCAAATGCGACTGTTAAAATATTCCAAAATGAAGATGTTTCAGGAAGGTGAGTAATTTCTAACTCTTTCTCTCCAAATTCCGTAAGTAATGTAATAAATGGATAATTTAATTCCTCTATCGTTGCATATATTTTCATGTTGTTCCTCCTTAATAAACTTTTTGCCATTTTGGCAAAAGGTTTGTTTTTTGAAAAATAATTTTTCTAACTTCACTTTTTACCAAAATGGCAAAAAGTAGAAATTGGTTGTCAATTTCTACTTTTCTTTTCATTATGATTTTTCAGGTGTCTTAATATCTGTTGAAGGTGTGTCATTTGTTGTAGTTGTGTTATCATCATTCGTTAATTTTGAGATATCTAATTCAGGTAAAGCGTCTGTTGTTGTCGCTTCTCCTGTAGCGTACTTCACTTCTTCTCCATCTACTACTTTTGTTTTAATATCCAATTGTTTTTCATCTTCAGATAATTCTTCTGAAGGTTGTACTGGTGTTACTGGATTCGTTGGAGCTACAGGTGTTGTTGGTTCTGTTGGTAAGATAGGTGCTATAGGTTCAGTTGGTTGTACTGGTGTTACTGGATTCGTTGGTTCATCTGTTGGTTTTGTTGGTTTATTATTTTCATCTGATGGAACAGTTGGTTTTTCTTCTGTTGGTTTTGTTGGTGTTGGAAGAATAGCAACGTCATCTTGTTTCTTACTATCTTGCTCTACTAAACCAACAACTTTATCCAGTTCGGTAGTTGGTTTTTCAATTAATGTAACAACTTTATCCAGTTCTTCAGGTTGAGTTATTTTAGCTTCAGCAACTGCAATAATTGTATTGACGGTTTCTTCAGCTACAGATTGTGAACCTATTTCTACTAATTTGTCGACTACTTCTTCCTTTAGAACGGTATGTGGTGTTTCTTTAGTAGGTTTATTTTCTACTTGTACTACAACTGATGTTGTCGTTGTTTCCTCTACCGCAACTTGCGTATTTTGATTACTTTGTTGAGATGACGAAAAAATAGCACAAGCTCCTAGTGATAGTAATAATAAAGCACTAGCACCAATAACTTTAAAATTTTTCTTTTTGTTTTGTTGTTCCATAGTTAAAACACTCCTTTTTTAATTTTTTCAATTTTTTCTTGAATTTGTTTTAATTGTTTGTTGGAATCTTCCTTTTGCTCATCTGAAAGGGAACTATCCTTTAGTTTGTTCTTCAGATTATTTTCCTCGTTTAACGCTGTTGTTACATGTTCAATTTTCGTTTGTAAGGTCAATTGATGGATTTTATCTTGAATCCTTTCAGCAGTCTTTAAATCCAATGCCTTTAACGCTTCGATAGCTTTTACTTCATAGGCTTCTACAATTAATTGTTTTAGACGATTACTTCCTAATTTCTGATTCAATTCATAGGCTTCATCAATCATTCCTAATTTCACGTAACTGACCGCTAAAGCCGTTTTTCGTATTGGTGTAGTTGCTTCTTCTTTCATATCCACAACCTTTTGAAAATCCTGTTTTAAATAAGCTAGGTCATATCGAGAAGAAGATGAATTAGTCTTTGCAACATATTCTTCAAGTTGCCCTACTCCCTCTTTCCCCTTCTCGAATAATAGTGATTCAACTTTATCCTTTTTTTCAGGATATTCCGCAACTGCTTTTACATATTCTTGGTTTTGAATTAATGTGTCGTATTGAGGTTTTAATAATATTGGAACATACATAAAACCAGCTATTATTCCAACGCCAATTACAACCGCTATTGATAGTGACCCTAGGACTTTTTTCTTAGAAAGGTTCTTCTTTTTTTGTCCATTCTTAATTTCTTTTAATTCTTCAGTTTCAACGTTCTTTTGAGTAACCGGACTAGATTCAACTGATGCTACACTTTTTTTCTTAAGAACATGATCACTTTTCAAGTGAACTTGTTCTGATTCTTCTTCTACTGAAACTTTGTTTGTAGCCTCATCAATCAACTGATTGATGAGTTTCCCTACCTCAACTTCTTTATCCGGAAATAAAGCTAATAATTCTTTTTCGATTGTATTGATTACTAAGCGTCCGTTTCCTTTTCCAACTACAAAAGCTTCAGTTCTATAAAGAAAATCATCTTTAGGTTTATTCGTATCTTTTAAAACGATTGCAACTTCTACTTGCGAATCGTCTTCTTGACAACTTTTTTCTAAAGCACTCATTTGCTTTAAAAAAGTAGAGACGTTCATCTCTACTCCTTCAAATCGTTTATATTTCAGTCGTTGCTTAAAGCCTTTCACTTTCGTTGTTGCGACAATCATATTTTCACCTCTTATTGATATACTGCTACTTTAGCCTTCATGAATCCTGTGATAACCCACACCAAGGATACAATTGCGAATCCAATAAAGATACGTGGTAACCATTTTTTCCCTGTTTCTGCATGTTCTCTAGTACCCATAATTAAGAATCCACAACATGCAATCGCAATTGCAGCACCCCCTGAAGCAATACCTGTAATAAAGTTTACGATTTCTACCGCAAGTTCATTAACGTTTTTATCTAAGTTTCCTGTCGTTGAAGGAGCACCCTCTAAAAAGGTTGTCCAAATGTTATATGCTAATAGTTTTAATGTTAATCCGTTCATTATTCATTTCCTTTCTTGTTTTCGTTTAATTTTCCAATATTATCAATCACAAGTTTGTATTGTTGTTCATACCAATATGCGTTAGGATCGATGCCCATATTTTTTAAAACAGTATTTGCCATTTGTGCCATCTTTTTCCTTTGTGCTGGAGTTACTTCCATCAATACTTCAATTGGTTGTTCCTTTTTCACAGCCATTTACAGTTCTCCTTTCTAATAAAACCTTTTGCCAAAATGGCAAAAGGTTAAGAGTGACCTTTTAGCCACTCTTTCCTTCTTCTAGTTTTGTTTTCTCTTTTTTGATAATCCTAACGCAACAATTAACGCTACAAGTCCAGCAAGAATCGTCATTCCGCTTCCTTGTGTACCAGTGTTTGGTAATTCAGGTCTTACTACTGTTACTGTTTGTTTATCATTTTTAAGGTCAAAGTGTGTTGCCACTTTTTCTTTATCACGATACAAATCTTCTCCGTACACGATATTGCCTGTATATCCTACAGGAACAGTAAATTCAAAGATTTCTGTTCTTGTTTCTGAATCGGCAATAAATTCACGTTCTTGTGTAGCAAATACTTTACCAGTACTGTCATATTGAGTAGCAATAACTGTATATTTCTTTCCAATTGTTAAATTAGTAAGAAATGCTTTTTCGATATGCTTTTCATTTTCATATCCTTGTTTACCGCCTGAAGCAGTTGTAGCTTCAGTATGGATTAAAGGTTGACGTTCGTTCTCAACTACTGTACGAGTTGCGGTTGCTTCTGTAGAATTATCATTTTTATCTACTTTCTCTCCGCCTTTAATGCTGAAGAAGAACTTTTGAAGATTTCCTAAGTATCCTTCTAATGGTTTTGTTTCTTGAGCATAGTAGTTTCCATATTCTAAATCTTTAAAGATGATTCTTCCGTCTTTATCCGTTGTATAACGTCCTACCTCAACTTCTCCATTGTTTTCAGATACAGCTACTAATTTAAACTCAACGCCTTCTAAACGTTCTTTACTGTTTGCTTCAACCTTAACTAATTCATGGTCTCCACGTTTAATTTCGTTCACGATTGGTGTTTCAACAACTACTGTTTGTGCTGGACTTCCACTTGTTGCAAAGCTTGTAGATACGCCAATTTTTGTATCATTTAAGCTGTATGCTTCTCCAGTAGTCAATTCTTTTAAGTAAAATTCTCCATCAATTGGAAGATTTCCAAATGTATATGTTCCTGATCCATTTACTTGCGCAAGTCCGACTAAACTATTAGCAGGCAAGCCTTCAACAGCATTAGCTGTATAAAGTCCAAAGGTTGCTTTTTGTTCGTTCTTGAAGTATTTAGATTCCTCAAATGTTTTATTGAATTGCACCGAAATTGTCTTACGTTCGTTGTGAACAGATACACTATGACTATCAACTTTCACAGTTTGCTCTTGTGGTGTGAATGTAATTTCATGTAGTGTTGAATCCACTACATACCCTTCAGGAGCTGAAATTTCACGATATTGATATTTCCCTAATGGTTTATTAGAAAATGTCGCAATTCCGTTTGTGTCTGTTGTTGCTTGTTCAATAACTACTCCATCTTTGATTAATTCAAACGTTACTCCAGCAAGAGGTACTTTTTGAATGTTAGGAACGTTTACTCCATTTCCATCTTGCACCCAAGAAACCACTTGAGAACCTGTTTTCGTAATTTGTAATTGCCCTTTTTGAGGTGTGTTCGCAAATTTAACCGTTACAACCACGTCATCTCCTGAAATGTTCACTGCTAAGCGTTTGTCTGATAACACATATCCTGTTGGTGCTTGTACTTCTTCGATTTCATAGTTCCCATAGCTTAATTGTTGTGGGAATGTTACTTGACCATTTGCGTCAGTTTCAAAAACATCAATTGTTTGTAAAGATGGATATGTGACTTGTTGGCTAACTTGTTTCCCATCTTTATAAAGTTTGAAACGAACACCTGAAGCTGGGATTGTTTTCCCTGTTTCAGCATCTGTTTTTAATAGCTGCAAGAATGATTTCTTCACATTGTTTTCTACTAGATAATGATATGTGTGGTTGTCTTTAGACGTATCTAACTCAACTTTAATTGGTTGTGGTGTTTGATAGCCTGTTGGTGTGTGTTCAACAATCGTTACAGCAGTTGTATATGGAATATCATTTGATACTGCATATCCATTTTCATCTGTCGTAATCGTTTGAACAACATTGCCATTAGTATCTACTAAATCAAATGCAATATTCTTCCCAGCTACACGAGTTCCACTACCATCTAACGCTTCGTCTAAATGTTTTGAAATACTTACTTTATATTTCTTAGAAACATTTGTCGCACGTACAGTAACCGTATCCCCTGCAGGAACAGTTACACTATAAACTTGATTATTAAGTCTATATGTTTCAAGGGTTCGAGTTTCTTTAATATCAAACTCTTTAGGGTCGTAGTCATTAAAGAACGCTTCCCCTTCATCATTCGTGGTGGCAGTCGCAATAGCAGTTGTACTACCTTTTTCAAACAATCCAAATTCAACCCCAGCAAGCGGTTTTCCAGTTTCGTCATCGGTCTTAACAATCTTAATGTTCCCTTGTTTAACAACCTTTAAGTTTAGTAATCCCGTTAATCTGTCTGGATCACGAAACATCATTAAATTCTGACTAGTACCGTGAGTTAATAATAGTGATGCTGGAGTATAATCTTCAGGGAGATTTTTATTTCTAAAAAAGAATGTCCCATCTTGAGCGTCTTTAGTAGGTGTAACCTTTAGCTCATTAGAATTCAATCTTTCAAAAATCCAACCACGATTATTTTTTGGTAATTCAATATATTCAAAAACATTATTATTATCTGTAAGTGTAATAGATTCTCCAACTTTAACAGTATAAGTTTCGTTATGCCAGCTTGTGGCACGTTGGTCATTCATCTTTCCATCTATAAAATCAGATACTTTTGAATATCCATCCCATGTATTTCCACCTCTAAAAGATTGTGGTGTCCACCCTAAAATATCCCAGATTTTAGACTGCACATAGAGATATTGATTCCCACTTTTATCTGAAGACATATCCCATCCCCAAAAGATAGCATTTTTAATTTCATCTATTTGTTGTTGAGTAATTGTATTACCAAAGTGGTCTATCAAAGCCCCATCTTGAATTTCTGCCGAGCTATAATAAACCCCATTTTGAACTAAGGTAGGTGGTTCAACACAAAATACGACTTCTCCATTAACTTTAACAATAGAGATATTGTCATTAATATTTAACCACCAGCTATAGTCATGTACTTTATGGTACACTTGAACATTCCCTTTTCCTCCATTTTCTTCGCTTACTTGATAAGCGTTAACAGAAGAGTGACTAGCAAATGTAGCTAGAACTCCTACACCAACCGCAAGGCTTGCGATTGTCTTCTTAATCATTTTTTTATAATTCATTATTCATTTCCTTTCTTCTTGTATTCACTTTTTGCCAAAATGGCAAAAGGTGGTTCTTTATTCCTTAAGTAATCCATATTTATCTCCTTTTAAAAACACAAAAAAAGCAATGAACGGATTTTCCAAACATTGCTTTTTCTACTAATTTTATTCAGTTGTCGTTATTGTTTTCTAAGGTTTACACTAGCTGTTGTGTGCCCATCACTCCAAGGGATTTCGAAATAGTTACCTGTATAAACCCAATCTTGTTTCCCAGCTTCAGCTAGTGCACCACTTTCATCTATTTTTTGTTGTAGCCATGCCCCAGCTTCTGCAAGTGTTGCAAACTCTAAACCAGTATTTCCTAACGCAGTTAATCGTACAGGAGCTGGTGCTTGAGTTTCTACTGGTGCTGGTTCAGGCGTATATGTTGGTTGTGCAGGTTGTTCTTGATAGCTGTTATTTTCTGAGGAAGAATTACTACTAGAACTATAATTTTCACTGTGAGAGCTTGAACCGCTATTTGAAGATGAACCTGAAGAATAATCATTTGCAGATTGATTGCTTGCGACTGTATTATTCTCTGAAGCCTTGTTTTCTGTTTTATTTTCTTCAGAAGAAGATTCTTCTTTTTTCTCAGATGAAGTAGTTTGTTCGACTAACGTGACTTTTTCTAATTTCTTGATTAAATCCTCTTTTTCTTTATCGGATAATTTTGAATCTCTGATTGATTTTTCAAGAGTTTCTTTATCTTCTTTCTTTATTTTTTTTCTCATTTCATCTAAGATTTCCATTGCTTCTTTTTCATCTTGAGGATTTAGACTTTCT
>NZ_CALHIF010000068.1 GCF_938030755.1 uncultured Granulicatella sp.
ATAGTTAATCAAAAACTTCTACTTTTAAAATTAAACTATCTACTTTCACCTTTCATATTCATAACTTTTTATACTATATTTCACAAAATAAGTTCCATATAAATACAAAATTCTAAAATTTACAGCTAGTTCATCTACAAAATAGCCCCAACAAAAATACCAGAGCTATTATTCTTAAGAATTAAACTAAATTATTCCCATCCTACTCCCATTCAATAGTAGCCGGCGGTTTACTGGTGATGTCGTAGACGACGCGGTTGACGTGCGCTACTTCGTTGACGATACGGGCGCTAATCGTTTGCAATACTTCCCAAGGGATGCGAGCGAAGTCACTCGTCATGCCGTCGATACTGGTTACGGCACGGATACCGATCGTGTAATCGTATGTTCTGCCGTCTCCCATTACTCCAACGCTGCGGATGCCTGGAAGAACCGTGAAGTATTGCCATATGTCGCGTTCAAGGCCGTTTTTGGCAATTTCTTCGCGTAAGATGGTGTCTGATTCGCGGACGATTTCAAGTTTTTCTTCGGTCACTTCCCCAAGAACACGAATTCCAAGACCTGGTCCTGGGAATGGTTGGCGCCATACGATAGAGTCTGGCATACCAAGCGCCGTTCCTAGAGCGCGCACTTCGTCTTTGAAGAGCGTGTTTAATGGTTCGATCAGTTCGAATTGCATATCCTCTGGCAGTCCCCCTACATTATGGTGAGACTTGATGGTTTGCGCTGTTTTCGTTCCGGATTCGATGATGTCTGTGTAGAGCGTTCCTTGCGCAAGGAAATCCACGTCTGTGAGTTTTGCTGCTTCGTCGTCGAATACGTACACGAACTCATTTCCGATGATTTTTCGTTTTTGTTCAGGGTCGCTCACGCCTTTTAGTTTCGATAGGAACCGTTCCTGAGCGTTCACGCGGATAATATTGAGGCCAAATTTACCAGAAAGGCTCTCCATCACTTGGTCGCCTTCCCCTTTACGAAGCAATCCGTGGTCTACGAAAATACAGATGAGTTGGTCACCGATTGCTTTTTGCAAGAGAACACCAATCACACTTGAGTCTACCCCACCAGATAGCCCAAGTAAGACTTTCTTATCGCCTACTTTTTCGCGAATTTTCGCAATTTCCATTTCAATAAAGCTGGCCATCGACCAGTCGCCTGTTGCCCCACAAATATCGAACACGAAATTACGAAGCATGTCGTTTCCGTGAATACTGTGGCGCACTTCTGGGTGGAACTGTACGCCGTAAATGCTACGTTCTTGGTTTTCAAAAGCCGCAAATGGCGTGTGCGCATTCGAAGCCGTCACACTGAACCCTTCCGGAATCGCTGTAATACGGTCTCCGTGGCTCATGAGTACCTCTTCCTCTTCAGCTAGCCCTTTGAAAATGCCTGAAGTCGTGTTAAAGACATCGACTTTCGCAGAACCGTATTCACGCGTTGTGGACGATTCCACCTTCCCACCGAACAGATGCGTTGTCAGTTGCATCCCGTAGCAAATCCCAAGCACTGGAATTCCCAATTCAAAAATCGCAGGATCCACGGTAAAAGCATCCTCTGCATAAACGCTATGTGGTCCCCCTGAGAAAATAATCCCTTTTACGTTGCCATGTGCCTTAATTTCTTCGGCTGTAATGTCGTTGTGTAGCAACTCGCTAAACACACCGAATTCACGAATACGGCGCGTAATCAACTGGTTGTACTGACTACCGAAGTCGAGCACGATAATCTTTTCTAATGAAGTGGTTTGAGCTGTCATAAGAGGCCTCCTTAGTTTTAGTTCTTTTTCATTGTAACAGAAAAGAACGAAAATTACTTAAAAAAACTGAATCTTTTGTTCGGATTTTTAAACCCCGTTTTCCGCGTCACATCAAGCTTTCATGCAAATATATAAATTAGTATATAACGTGTACACTCGCTAACCGTACCCTTTACAAAAATTGTAAAATCAACGTTTTTAACTGTTGACACCACGCTCAAAAATTGTGTTTTAAATTTTTGAAATGTAGCATATATGCTACAGTAGCAAATATGCTACTTTTTGATTTTTTTAAAAGAGGAAAAAGTACTTACAGTTTCTTTTCGTATATGCTAAACTATGTACGTCATCGGTAACTCCCATGACAAAACCTCCTTAGTTCTTTCGATGTCGTTTGCAGACCACATACGAAACTTCACTAAGGAGGCTTATTTTTTTATTACAATGCTAAAGCTTTTTGGATTGCCAATTTGCTCTGGGGGAACTCAAACCAATTCTTCAATAGATAGATTAAAATCTGAAAGTTTACTTTTTTCATCAATAGAAGTCATTCGGGATTGGGGGAGGAGATGCTGGAGTAGTGTTGATTCACTCTACCTTGAAGAGAATTATATTTAAAGCAAGAGTTTACCAATAAAACATTAATAAACTCTTGTTTGATTTATTCTATCATAAAAGGGGGAGTTATTTATTATTCTGTGACATCATCCCAGAGGGGGGGATAGATAGTTAACCGGCATTCCTTCCTTGACATAATATCGATTAATGATAACTATGTCTGCTAAAAAATCTAAAAATTTTGTTTTTGCTTCTTGGAATGTATTATAAACATGCTTTCCATTAAAACTTCCTCTATCCATTGTTCCGTATACAAAATATAAATTTTCTACTTGATTATATTCAATGACGACTTCCCATTCTCCAGGTTTTTCCTCTGAAAATATTGAATATCTTAAATTTGAGTAACCTAATTTCTCAATTTCCTTTAGAAGATCCTTTTTCTGTAATTCTAAATTACTCATTATTTTATCCCCACGTAGAACATCTCCAACATTTCCTACTTTTATATTCTCTAAAATTCTTTATTTTTCCTTTCAATTTAATTTATGTCTATTTCCTTCCTTCTTCTCTCTCCATACTTAGGATTAATTATACTAAATAAGCGAATTTGTTCTTCTTGAAAAAGGGTATCATAACGGTCAAAATCTCCATTAGCATTAGCCCATGCATTTTTTGATGCAATTCTAGTAACATATGATTGCAAAAGATAATAAAGAATATCTTCCTTATTATCAAATTTTTTCTCAGAATTTATTTTGCCACGTTCGACACCAACAATGTAGTAATAATCATCCTCTAAATAAATAGTACGCCCTTCCGGTAAGAATAGAGATGGTTTTTCTTCTGTAAATAAATCCGACTGATTAAGATTTGTCTCCCCTATTTTTAATAGTAATTCCATTAATTCTTGCTTTAACTGCATTATTTTTACCTCGGATTCGTCTCTCATCTTCTGGTGATTCTCTTTTTCATCCCAGAGGGGAGATGGATATTGAGGAGCCCAACCATTGGTAATATAGTACTTGTTTCTTGAAACAGTATGTTTTAATAACTCCATAAATTTTTCTTTTGCTTCTTTAAAATTACTATACTCAAAAATCTTTCCTTTCCCAGCTTGATCCCTTGTTAGATATACCTCATATTTTTCAGTTTCATTATTGAACTCAATTCGCGTTTCCCATTCTGAGAGACCGTGCTCATTAAAAACCGAGTATCGTAAACTTTCATATCCAAACAATTTAATTTCTTCCATCAGTTCCTGTTTCTCTTTATCTAAATTTACCATTATTTTACCTCTCTCAAGAACCCTAATTTTTCATCCCTCTGTGTCCTTCAGGCTACATCATTTTTAATCCTCATCCCAAAGTGGTGACGAGTATGGATGAGAAAATCCTAATTCTGATGCTAAATGCTC
>NZ_CALHIF010000069.1 GCF_938030755.1 uncultured Granulicatella sp.
ATAGGCGAATGGAAAAACTATTAGAGATTAAAAATCTAGAAACAGCATTTAGAATTAAAGATGATTACTTTAATGCTGTTGATAAAGTTAGTTTAGACCTATATAAAAACGAAGTATTAGCTATCGTTGGGGAGAGTGGTTGTGGTAAGTCGACATTAGCGACTACTATTATGCGTCTTCATAATGAAAATCTTACTAAGTCAACTGGAGAAATTATTTTTAATGGGAAAAATATTCTTGACTTAACAGAAGATGAGATGAATAAAATTAGAACAAAAGATATTGGAATGATTTTCCAAGATCCACTTTCTTCGTTAAACCCATTACACAGAATTGGAAAACAAATAGAAGAAGCCTTAATTTATCACACAGAATTAAGTGCAGAAGAAAGACAAAAGAGAGTTATCGAGTTATTAACACAAGTTGGTATCCCTAATCCTGAGCGTTGTGCAAAACAGTATCCACATGAGTTATCAGGAGGTATGCGTCAACGTGTTATGATAGCTATGGCGATGAGTTGTAAACCAAGTGTTCTTATCGCAGACGAACCTACAACAGCTCTAGACGTTACAATTCAAGCGCAAATATTAGACCTTATTAAAGGACTTCAAGCAGAGATGCATGCAGGAATTATCTTAATTACTCATGACCTTGGTGTAGTTGCTGAGATGGCTGATAGAGTAGCTGTACTGTATGCTGGAGAAGTAGTAGAAATTGGAACTGCAGAACAAATCTTCAAAAATCCAAAACACCCATACACTCGTAGTTTATTACGTAGTATTCCTCAACTTGATGATGAAGATTCTAGTGATGACCTTTACGTTATTCAAGGGATGGTACCTTCTCTAAAAACATTAGACAGACAAGGGTGTCGTTTTGCTGATCGTATATCTTGGCTAAAAGATGAAGAACACGAACACAATCCAACTTTACATGAAGTAGAAGAAGGACATCATGTACGTTGTACATGCTATAAAAACTTTGAATTTGAAGGGGAGGAGAACAATGCTTAAAGTAGAAAATCTAAAAGTACATTATCCCATTCGCGGTGGATTTTTCAATACAATTAAAGATCATGTCTATGCAGTAGATGGGGTTGATATTGAAATCGAAGCAGGGAAAACTTATGGACTAATCGGTGAAAGTGGTAGTGGAAAAACTACTGTAGGTAAAGTAGTCTTAGGTTTAGAAAAAGCAACTGATGGACAAATTATTTACAAAGACGAAGATGTTACTAAAAAAGCAGCTCGTAAAAAACTAAAATATAATCGTGACGTTCAAATGATTTTCCAAGATGCAATGTCTAGTTTAAATCCAAAAAAACGTATTATAGATATTATTTCAGAACCTATTAGTAATTTTGAGAACTTATCTGAAGAAGATACTAGAAAGCGCGTATTAGAGCTTCTTAATATCGTAGGTATGGGTGAAGAAGCTATGTATAAATATCCATTTGAATTCTCAGGTGGACAACGTCAACGTATTGGTGTTGCACGTGCAATCGCGTGTAATCCACGTTTAATCGTAGCCGATGAGCCAGTATCTGCTCTTGACCTTTCAGTTCAAGCTCAGGTATTAAACTTCATGAAAAAAATCCAAAGAGATTTTAATATAAGTTATTTATTTATCTCTCATGACCTTGGTGTTGTTAAACATATGTGTGATTACATCTATATCATGTATCGTGGACGAATTGTAGAACGTGGAACGCGTGAAGATATTTATAATAATCCGCAACACATTTATACAAAACGTCTTATAGCGGCTATTCCAAGTACAAATCTTGATAAAGCTAAAGAAATCATAGAGGTAAGAAAAGCTGTTGAAGCAGAATATAATGAACATTACAATGATTATTTTGATAAAGATGGGCGTGTTTATCCGCTTAAGAAATTAACGGATACGCATTATGTTGCTATGAAAGGAGGAGAAGTATAATGTGGAAAGTAGTTTTAAAACGTTTTTTAGTAATGATACCACAACTATTCATCCTTAGTATACTAGTGTTTGGTCTAGCTAAACTTATGCCTGGGGATCCATTTAGTGGTTTAGCAGAAAATCCAAAAATATCTCAAGAACAAATTGAGGCGATTCGTCAAGCGAGTGGGTTCTATGAACCTTGGTATCAACAATACCTAACTTGGTTAAAAAACTTCATGCACGGTGATTTCGGATTAAGTTATACTACTGGTAAATCAGTAGGAACACTTTTAGGAGAAAGAATTTTCAATACATTCAACCTGTCATTATTTACTGCGGTAATTATGTATGCAATTGCTATCCCTATGGGGATGTATTCAGGTCGTTATAATGGTTCTAAATTCGATAAATTCGTAAACTTTTATAACTTCTTCTTCCTAGCGATTCCATCATTCGTATTATACTTATTCATGATTGCATTATTTGGTTTCGGTTTAGGATGGTTCCCAACAAGTGGATCTGTAGATGTTAACCTTGATCCAGGAACATTCACATACTATATTAATAAACTGCAACACTTAATTTTACCTGGTATCTGTTTAGCATTATTATCAACAGTATCAACTGTTCAATATTTACGTAATGAAGTTATCGACGCGAAACAAAGTGATTATGTTAAAACAGCACGTGCTAAAGGTGTGCCAGTTAAAAAAGTTTATTCAGGACACATCTTTAGAAACTCTATCTTACCAATCGCAGCATTCTTCGGATTCTCTATTACTGGATTATTCAGTGGTGGTATCTTCGTAGAAACAATCTTTGGTTACCCTGGAATGGGACAATTATTCTATCAAAGTATTCAAGATAGAGACTACAGTGTTGTTACAACATTAATGTTATTCTCAGGATTCTTAACATTGCTTGGTAGTACTTTAAGTGATATTATCATGGCAATTGTTGACCCACGTATTAAATTAGACTAGGAGGAAGTTGAACAATGACAAAAGCAAAAGAAGAAAAAGTTATAACTAAAACTCCTTCTGGGTTTTCAGTTGTGGCTCGTGAATTTAAAAAGGATAAAGGTGCTTTTGCAGCTTTAATCACATTAAGTGCAATTTTAATTTTTGTAGTACTTTTCAATATTTACATTCGTGTGAGTGGAGTATATAGTACTTACTTTGATGTAGATTTATTAAATATTTTCTTAAAACCTGGTGAGGATGGATTCTTATTAGGTACAGACGTAGGTGGTCACTCAGTTTTTGGATGGCTAATGATGGGGATGCTTAACTCAATTCTTATCGCGGTTGCGGTAACAGCATTAACAATTGGGTTTGGTACAGCAGTAGGGTTAGTTATTGCATATTACGGAGGACGTGTTGATAATATTGTGATGCGTTTCGTAGACTTTATGGTAATTATTCCAACTCTTATGGTAATCATCGTATTCGTAAGTATTAAACGTGATTACGGACTTGTACTATTCATTCTGATTTTATCAGCATTCGCATGGATGGGATCAACTCGTTTAGTACGTAGTAAAGCATTATCAGAATCACGTCGTGATTATGTTCTTGCTTCAAAAACTATGGGGACACCAGATTGGAAAATCATGTTACAAGGAATTTTACCAAATATTAGCTCGATCATTATTGTAGAAGCTACATTATCATTAGCTGCTAATATGGGTATTGAGGTAGGTCTGACATACCTTGGATTCGGTCTTCCAGCAGGAACACCAAGTATCGGAACTATGTTATCTTATGCAAAAGATGCAGACGTTCTTATTAATAAAATGTACATTTGGCTACCAGCAGCCCTTGCAATCTTAATCATCGTTTTATGTATCAACTCTATCGGTGGTGCATTAAGACGTAGTTTAGATGCTAGACAAAGATTATAATTTAGAAAGTCATGTAGAAAGATTTCTACATGGCTTTTTTTCGTAAAATTTTATAAAAGAGGATGAATGTTTAATTTTGCAGAGATTAGAAATTCAAAGAGAATTTGTAGCTCGATTGAGATAGATTAATATAATTGAAATAGCTAAGTATAAAAAGTATTTATAATTATAGATAATTCATTGCTTTTTAATTATCTTAAAATAAGAATTAAGTAGTTCATAAATTTTATAGATAACACAGATTTAGTTTTAAGATTGATACAGAAAATTAAGATTGTTTATATAAATTGAAAGTTAATATCAACTAATATAACTAATAAGTAGAAAAATAGTGTAAAATTTTCTGACAATTACTTGACTACTATAAAATTCTCTGATATAATTGCTAAATATAACATTAAAGAAAGACTGTACAACGTACAGCATGGAGGATAAGATAATGGAAAAGAAAAAAATGTTAAAGGTAGTTAGTTCAGCTATGGCTCTCACAATGTTACTTGCAGGATGTTCAAGCGCAAGTAACAATTCTAAGGGAACAAAGGCAGCTGTAGAGTTTAAGACAGCCGTGGACAATGGTGGAAATGCGCTTAGTGGTCAACAACTTAAAGTTGGTATTACTTCAGCAGATCCATTAACAGGGATGTTTAACCCAGTGTTTTATTTACAATCTACTGACAATGATGTAATGAAATATACAATGGCAGGAGCTTTCCCAACTGACGATGCAAACCGTTTAAAACAAGATGACAAAGAAGCACCAGTTATGTTCCACGTTGATCGCGATAAAAAAGAAGTTACATTAACTATTCATAAAGATCTTAAATGGAGTAACGGAGAAGACGTAAAAGCGGACGATATCGTTGCAACATATGAACTTATGGGTAATCCTAAGTACACTGAAAACGTTCGTTACAGTGATGAGTACGAAGTAATCGAAGGTATGAAGGACTATCACGAAGGAAAAGCAAAAAATATCTCTGGAGTAGTTAAAAAAGATGATAAAACTGTAGTACTTAAATATACAGAGATTAAACCAGCATTATTATGGGGTAATGGATTTATCGGAGAATTCTTAAACAAGGCTCAAGTAGAAGCTGCATCAAAAGACTTCACTAAATTTGTTGAAGCAGACTTAAACAAAAAACCATTATCTTATGGACCATATTACTTAGATAAAGTAGTAAATGGAGAAAGTGTATTAGCGAAAGCTAACCCTTACTTCTACAAAAAATCTGATGTAAAAATTCCAGAAATCCAATTTAAAGTTGTATCACCAGCTCAAGCAAGTGCTGTTCTTAAAAACGGTGATGTAGACTTAATGGATAGTTTGACTACAGGTATCTGGGACGGAACTAAAGACGCTAAGAACGGAACAATCTTAGGAGAATCTGACTACTATGTATCATATGTTGGATTCAAACTAGGTAAATTCAACAAAGAAAAAGGTGAAGTAGAAGTAGATCCAAACGCAAAAGCTGCAGATAAACGAGTGCGTCAAGCATTTGGATATGCGGTAGATTGGGATCAAATCAACGAAAAAATCTATAAAGGATTACGTTTCACACCAACTGGTTCTGGATTCTATCCACCAATC